>CALDZQ010000156.1 GCA_937944035.1 uncultured Neomegalonema sp.
GTCCAAGCGTCTTAGCGGATTTCCCTGAGAAGGGAAATCCGTGTTTCATTTTTTTAACGTCAATCGCGAATTAGGCGAATGACTCTAGCTGCGCGCCGCTTCGGCCAGACCTTTCAGACGATCCGCCGGAACAAAGCCGCGCACGACCTCGTCTCCGATGATAAACGCGGGCGTCCCGTTGATCCGCAGCTTCTGCGCCAGGCTGTATGTTTTGTTGATCTTGTCGGAAATATCCTGCGATTCCATGTCGGTTTTCAGTTGCTCGACATTGAGGCCGACCTCGGTGGCCAGCGCCATGATCGTAGCCTCGGTATGCGATCCGCGATGCGTGATGAGCGCGTCGTTAAACGCGGGATACATCTTGCCGTCATCCTGTTTCGACGATGCAAGTGCCGCCCGCGCCGCCAGAACGGACGCCTGACCCAAAATCGGCAATTCCTTAATAACAAGACGGATATTCCCGTCCGCCTTCACGAATTTCTCGACCTCGCCATGCGCTTTCTTGCAGAAGCCGCAATTATAGTCCGAAAACTCGACCAGCGTGATGTCACCGTCAGGATTGCCCCGCACGATCGAGAACCCGTCGTTGAAAATCTCTTCGTGGTTGCTGGTGATAAGGTCCGTATCTGCGGCGGCGGCGGCGGCTTTCTGCTGCGCTTCGTAGACGGAAACCGCCTCGATGATAACGCCGGGATTGGTCAGCAGATAGCTGCGGATCGCATCGCCCGATGGTCCCGTCGCACCGCTCGGATGAGCGGTCATATAAGATTTGACGGCATCTTCGACGATAGCGGGATTGTCGCTCAAAAATCCGGTAAAGGCTTCCGCCGGAATGGTCGCCTGAACCCGCGCGGGTGATCTCGCCTCGAACAGCGCGAATCCGCCCAGACCGACGGCGACGACGCCTAAAAATGCACCGATTTTATCAAACATGGAAAGATCCTTCCTCACTCCGCAGGTGTGCCGCTTTTGCGCCACCGCCATTAGAAAAGCATTAATATTCTTTTACGCTATCGCAGACGTTACCGCGACAATTCTTCACGCCGCTCGATTTCCGCCAGTATATCCGAGGCCCGTATCCACGCGGGCGAGCCTTCCGGTGCGCTGGCTTGTACCTTTTTCGCGTGGCGCGCGGCAACCTTTTCCCGTCCCGTCATCACCTGATGTTCGGCGGCGGCCAGCGATGCGGCCTGCTCGTTGCCCAGCCGCCCTTCGGCTTGGGCCAACAAGCGCCAGGCGGTTGAATCAAACCGGTCCCGCCGGGTCGATTCGCGCAAAACATCCCGCGCCTCGATATTCACCGCCGGATCGTTGCTGGCCAGAAGCGCCTTGCCCAGCGCGCTTAGTATCAACGCTTCATCCGGCGCCAGCGCCACGGCCCGCCGCAGCGGTGCGACCGCTTCACGCGCAAAACCGCCCTCGAACAGGATTTGACCCTTCAGCTCCATATAATAGGCGTCATTCGGGCGCAGCGCGATCAGCCGGTCCACTGTCGCCAGCGCCGCACGCGGGTCCGGGGAGCGGTGATAGGCAACCGCGCGGGCCAGCAAGGCGTATTCTGACCCGTCATCTGGGATTTCGCGCAGCACCCGGCTCGGTACGAGCAGAAATCCCTTCAGTTTCGCGCGCATCCGTTGATGCCAATACGCCGTCTCCCCATCGGCTTTTTTACCCCGCGCGGGCGAATTGGCGACGCGATTGCGCAGCGACATGATGCGCTCTTGAGACAGCGGGTGCGAGTAAACATAGGGGTCGCGCCCGCTCAGCGTCACCAATTCCCGCGCTTTCAGGCGCTCCAGCGTTTCCAGCATTCCGCCCGGATCGATCCGCGCGGATTCCAGATAAGTGACGGCGGCCTGATCGGCGGACGATTCCTGCCCGCGCGTATATTTCAGAAATCCCCGTTGGGCGATGGTTTGCCCGCCCGCAAAAATCGCCGCCCCCGCTTGGCCCGCGCCAGCCGCGATGGCTGCAACGCCGAGGATGGTTGACAAAATCGCCGCTCCGCTTGCGGTCTCAACCGCCGCCCCCGTGCGAACCCCGTGTCCGCCGGCGATATGCCCGGCTTCATGCGCGATCACGCCGAGCAATTCTTCAGGATCTTCCAGCGCGATCAGCAATCCGGTATGAAAAGCCATATTGCGCCCGATAACGAAGGCATTCAGCGCTTTATCTTGAATCAGGAACAGCTCTACCGCGCCATCGGACAGGCCCGCAGCACTGAAAATCGGCGCGCTCATCCGCTCCAGCGTCCGCTCGATCTCCGCATCGCGCACGGTCCGGATTTTGTCGCTCCGGGCCTGCACGCCGGTTGTCGCGAGTGCCAGTGACAGCGCAAATGCCGTAATACGTGATCTGATCCGCATTCTTCCTCCGCCTGCCTCAACGCGCCGTCGTTGAGGATCTGTGTTTTTCACGATAGGACCATGTCAAAGATATGGTCGCGTTCCTATACATTTCCTCTGTATATCCATCAGTGAGCCTCGCATGACTTCACGTTCCCGACACAGCCTGTCCGCCATGACCTTGTCCCGCCGTTCCGGCGTTGATTCCTTTATCGCGATGGACGTGATGGAGGCGGCGCGGCAGTTGGAGGCGGGCGGTACGCCCGTCGCACGGCTTGAGGTCGGCCAGCCCGGCGCGCCCGCTCCCCGTTTGGCGCGGGAGGCGGCGCGAAAGGCGTTGGCGGATGGTGATCCGCTCGGCTACACCGTGGCGCTGGGGATGCCTGCCCTGCGGGAGCGGATTTCGGCGATGTATGCGCGGGTTCACGGCCTCGACATCGCGCCGGAGCGGATCGTGGTGACGACAGGGTCTTCGGCGGGATTTTTGCTGGCATTCCTGTCTCTGTTCGATGCGGGCGCGCGACTTGCGCTGGCTGATCCGGGGTATCCGAGTTATCGTAACATCCTGAAATCAATCGATATTGAGCCTGTGCGGATTGAAGCGACATTGGCGTCGGGCTATCAACCGACCCCTGATCTTCTCGCAGAAGCGCGGGCCACAGGCGCGCTTGACGGGCTTTTGGTCGCCAGCCCCGCAAACCCCACCGGAACCGCCCTGTCGCGCGACGCCCTCGCGGCCCTGATCGACGATTGCGCGGCGCACGGGACGGCGCTGATCTCGGACGAGATTTATGACCGCCTCTGGTATAATGAAAAGCCCGTTTCCGCATTGGCGCTCACAGATAATGTCATTGTTATCAATAGCTTCTCAAAATATTACTGCATGACCGGATGGCGCATCGGCTGGATGGTGGTCCCGCCTGAGATGGTCCGTCCGGTCGAGCGGTTGGCCCAGAACCACTTCATCTGCCCGCCCCATATCTCTCAAGTCGCCGCCCTTGCCGCGATGGATGCGGAAGAGGAGTTGGAGGGCCATATGGCTGTCTACCGCCGCAACCGCGCGCTGCTGTTGGAGGCGTTGCCGGGTCTTGGTTTCCGGGACATCGCCCCCGCTGACGGTGCGTTTTACATCTATGCTGACGTTGGCGCGCTGACCAATGACAGTGGCGAATTCGCCCGGCGGATGCTGTCCGAGGCCCATGTCGCCGCTGTGCCGGGGATGGATTTTGATCCCGTGCGCGGCCGCCGGACGATGCGCTTTTCCTTTGCCGGATCAGCGCAAACGGTCGAGGTCGCCGCCGGAAACCTCACGCGGTGGCTGTCATAGGGCAGCACAAAGCGTCCCCCGCCGCGCGGAAGTTCATACAAGCAATCAAGTGCCTGAATCCCGTCACGTATCCGGTGGATTGAGCACGTAGAGCGCCAGCGCATGGCAGTTGCCCAGTATTTCATCGGCCGCGTGCTTGCCCTGCGCGCGATGCCCCGGCGGTCTGCCCGGACGCATCGGCCGTATGATTCCCGAAGCGGGTGGCGTGTGCTCACGTCTTGCCTGCCACCGTGCCAGCCTGCGCGCCTGTTTCGGCAGATCGGCCAGCGCGCGCTGCAACGCCATCACCCGTCGGAACAGCCGTTCCGCACTGACCGGATCATCGGGCAGGGCCAC
>CALDZQ010000157.1 GCA_937944035.1 uncultured Neomegalonema sp.
CGGAACCAGATCAAGCAACCCTTGCAAAAGTCCGTCTCCGGCCCTTAAAACTGATACGAAACAAAGCTTTTTACCCTGAATCTTACGCGCCTTCATCGGCGATACCGGGGTTTCAATATCAACCTCCTCCATCTTCAAATCACGCAGCAGTTCATACGCCAACAGCATCGATATTTCCCGTAAAAGGCGACGAAAGCTGGCGGTGGAGGCGGTTTTTTCGCGCATCAGAGTCAGTTTATGCTCGATCAGCGGATGGTCGATGACGGTCAGATTGGGCATTACACTCTCGCTCATAATTGCGTCATCACGCTATCCCGCCGGGCATAATTCCGGCAACAGTGAACGTCAGAGAATGCGAATTATCCCACCCGAAACACGCATTTTCAGTGCCGGAACAGCATCAAAGCCCTACCATAAAAGCGTCAATTCACGATGCGACACACGATAAAACACCAATGGAGACCGAAGATGATGGACAGACGCCTCATGCTCGCCGCCCTTGCATCATTTACGGGCATTGGCAGTGTAAGCGCGCAAAGCGCGACATCTCTAAAGCGTCTCACATTCAACGACCGTGCGCTTGACTATTTTATCCGTTACGCACCCGGTTCCGCCGCGAAAAGACCATTTCTGCTCGGCTTTGGTGGCGGTGATGCCAATCGCGGGATAGTGGAATATTACGATGCGATTTACACGCCTCGACAGCATTATCGCGACCACCACGTCATCTTGCCCGTCGGCCCGTCCCGCCAGCTTTTTCACCAATTTTCAGACAGCGACATCCGCGCGATGATGCGCGCGTTATATCAGGCCGAACCGATCACCGGACGCGGCATCGTCTCCGGCGTCTCCAACGGCGGACGCGCCGCCTTCCGCTTTGCCCAAGCCGCGCCGGAAGCCTTTCGCGGGGTCGTCACCATCCCCGGCGCGATGATCGATTCCACCGTCCCGCCAGCGTGGAGAGACTATGCCGTCCTCCTCGCTGTCGGCTCCGAAGACCCGCGCTGGATAGCGGAAACAGATCGCGCCTTCGCCCTGCTCAACGGCAAAGTCGGCGCATTGCAGCGCGCGATCCTCGACGGTGAAGGTCATGTCGTCGGTGCGGATTATAACATTGATCCGGTTTACGCACGGCTCAAAGCGTTGGAGGCGCAGTTGGGGCGATGACCCTAACCCGCAATCAACGGCAACATATCCGTCACCGCCACTGAAATGCCCGGCGGGTAGAGCGCAATCGCGCCGCCCTCATCCATCCGCCGCATCACTGCGACAGCATCTCCGCCCGCATCACATCGGAATCGGATGCGCCTGATACACCGCCGCAATATCTGCCAGCACCTCCGCCGACAGCGTCACCTCCGCCGCGCCCAGCGCCACCGCCAGCTGTTCCATCGTGGTCGCGCCAAAGATCACCGAGGTCATAAACGGCCGCTGTGCACAGAACGCCAAGGCCATCTGCGTCAGGTCCAGCCCGTGCTTTTCGGCCACGCCGGCATAGAGATCAACCACCGCCTCAACCCGCTCCGTCCAACGGCCACCCAGTTCGTTATTGATGCTTTTCCGCGATCCGGCAGGCTTGGCCCCGCCCTGATATTTCCCGGTCAAAATCCCCGCTGCCAGCGGCGAAAACGCCAGCAATCCCAAATCCTCGTGATGCGATAATTCGGCGAAATCCAAATCGAAGTGACGGCATAGCAAGCTGTATTCATTCTGCGTAGACACCATGCGCGGCCAGCCGTTCGCCTCCGCAATCGACAGAAACTGCGCCGTGCCCCACGTGCTTTCGTTCGACAGGCCGACCTCGCGCAGTTTGCCCGCCTTCACCAGCCCGTCCAGCGCCTCCAGCGTTTCGGCAATGTCATCCTTCACCGTCGCACGATCCTGTGCGGTGGGATCGAATTTGTGCCATTTGCGAAAATGATACGACCCGCGATTGGGCCAGTGCAGTTGGTAGAGATCAATGTAATCCGTTTGCAGCCGCTTCAGACTGCCCTCCACGGCTTGCGTGATCGTCGCTTTCGAGATCGGCGCGCCATCTCTAATCGCCTGATACCCCTCGCCGATCACCTTGGTCGCAATCACCGTATCCCGGCGTTTCGCGGGGTTATCGCGCACCCAAGTCCCGATAATTTCCTCAGTCCGCCCCTGCGTTTCTTTCGACAAAGGCGTCGTCGGATACATCTCGGCGGTATCGATGAAGTTGATCCCGGCATCCATCGCCGCATCAATCTGCGCATGACCCTCCGCCTCAGAGTTCTGCGTCCCCCACGTCATCGAGCCGAGACAATACGCACTGACCGAAATGTCAGAGCGTCCAAGTTTGCGGTATTTCAAAACTTATCCCCTTCAAGAAATGCAAGGCTGATAGCGCGTCAGCAAGCTTGAGGGATTTCTAGCACGTCGATTGAGAACGTCCATCTGTAGGATGGCAAAACCCGTCAGATCCCAACCTAGATACAAATTCAGATTGATGTGTATCCCAATACCGATTATTGTGTATCAATAGATTGATTGAAATACACAAGAGGTTTGCGATGAACACCGCACTGAACATTCGCGATGTCGGAGCCGAGATCAAAACCGCTTTGATCGCCAGAGCCGAAGCCGAAGGCAAGCCGATGGCCGAAATTGCAAAGACAATCCTCGCCGATGCATTAGGCGTTCAGCCGGAGACGCCCGCCGCACGCTGGAAGCGCGAAAATGCTGCTGGGATTGCTGCGTATAATAAACGCTCCCGCGATATTTCACGCAGAATGCAGGCTATAAGCGCAGTGCCAATCCCTCAATTTGGCGATGAAGAATGAAGCAGTTCGACGTTTTTGAGGAAAAGGGTGGTGGTCTTTTCGCTGTGTTGCAGAGCAACTTGCTCGGCGCACTGGAAACAGTCATGGTTGCACCACTAGTTGACATAAATGCCGCCCCTATGACGCGACTGACTCCGACCATGCAAATCGGGAATGACCGTTACCGACTCGACATTCCGCAGCAAGTTCCAGCTCGCACCATGTCACTTCGCAATCAAACTCCAGTCGCTTCCGTCGGACAGCACCGAGACGAAATCCTCGATGCTGTGAACCTGCTGTATTGGGGAATCTAGCGCTGGAGTCAGCCCCCCAACGCCCCCAACAACCCCACACTCGGCTGTCCGTCGACCGGATAGCCATAGGCCCGCTGAAACGCCGCAATCGCCGCGCGTGTGCGCGGTCCGGCGACACCATCGGCCGCACCCGCATCAAACCCCCGCGCATTGAGCGCACTCTGGATCGCCGCGACCTGCCCACGGCCCAGCGGCTCGTTGCCTGATGCCGCTTGCTGCACCCGCTTAAGCAGCGCCTCGGAGGAATACCCGTCCGCAGGCAACCCGCGTGAGCGTTGGAAATTGCGGATCGCTTTGCGGCTGTTCGGCCCCAAAATCCCGTCCACTCCGTCCGTGTCAAACCCCAGCGCCGTCAGCCGCTCCTGCAACGTCTTGCGCTCGGTCCGGCCCAGCGGGCGGTCATCGGTCGGCCATGTCAGGTTCAGCGGCGCGGCGCCCATAATCCGCTCGCCCAGATGCGCCACGCCCAGCGCATAGCTGGTGGCGTTGTTATATTTGCGGATCACCCCGAAATTGTGGAACGTCATCACCGCCGGACCCCGTGCGCCCGCTGGCAGCACAATCGCCGCCTCGCCCAGATCAGGCAATGGCCCGCCATCCGCGCGCGTCACCCCCCTGCCCGCCCAATAGCTGACAGATTTTTTGTTCGACGCGGTCAGCTCAAAATAATCGACCCCCTGCGGTACACGCACAATCGCATAGGCAGGCTCGCCCAGCCGCCAGCCATGCCGCGCCAGATAGTTCGCGGCGCTGCCCAGCGCGTCGTGGGCGTCGTCAGACCAAATATCGCGCCGCCCGTCGCCCGTAAAATCAACCGCATAAGCCTCAAAGCTGGTCGGTATGAACTGCGTATGCCCCATCGCACCCGCCCAAGACCCGCGCATCCGCTCCGCACTGATGTCGCCGCGTTGCAGGATGCGCAGGGCCGAGATCAACTGCTCCTTGGCAAACTTCTCGCGCCGCCCTTCCCACGCCAGCGTCGCCAGCGAGCGGATCACCGAATAATCGCCGTAATTAAACCCGTAGGCGCTTTCCAGACCCCAGATCGCCAGCACAACCGACGCGTCAACGCCATAGCGTTGCTGAATCGCCTGCATCACCGGACCCATCGCCGCCAGTTTCTTGCGCCCGTTCGCCACGCGCGTCTCGGATACCGCGCTTTCGAGGTATTTCCAGATGGGCCGCGAGAACTCAGGCTGACGGCCGTCCAATGAGATGACCTTCGCGTTCAGCGTCACGCCGCGCATCGCGTTATCGTAGACCTGCGGCGAGATCCCCTGTGCCAGCGCCTCGGCACGGAAATCCGCCTTCCAGCGCTCGAACTCATACGCCTGCGCCTGCGTGATCTCCGGCGTTTCGGACTGCGCATAGGCCGCCCCGATCCCGCCACTCATCGCCAGCGCACAAAGCGCGCCCATCAAAACCTTACGCATACTGCCCGTCTCCCGTTTTCAGCATCGAGCGATTTCGAGCGAAGTGGGACCACTTCGCGACTCGGAAATCGCGCCAAAACGCTCTTATGTTATTCGTACAGGGGTTTATCTGGCGATTAGCGTCGGGTCAAAGCACGGTTTTTTTCAGTCCACTTTCGCCTTATACTAACAGCCTTCGGTGCTTCGCTGAGAAAGACCCTGCATCGGAGTGCGGGGAAGGGAAAAATGGTAACGGTCAGTATTTAAGGCCGTTGGTATTATTCCGTGGGCAAATCCGATTGCCCGCATTTTCAGCTTTTGTCGCGGGCATCCTGAAAAGAGCGGATGTCGAAATCGAGGCGGATAAAATCGCCGATAGAGACGAATGATTCCAAAATCACGTCGCGCAGATTGAAGTCCGTTCGCTTGAACGTCAGCCCCCCGCGCACCCGCGCCTCTCTGCCGTCGTCTTCCAGTAACAGCGGAAAACTGAACGGCAGTTTCTTGTCTTTGATCTGCAAACTGCCTGTCGCCTCATAGCGGTTGCCGCCCAAGGGTGTGAGGCGGTCCAGCGAGAAAATCGCGTGCGGATGAGCCTCGCTGTCCAGCCACGGCCCCGTTGCCAGCACGCCCTCGCGCAAGGCGTCGCCCAAATCAAGGCTTGCGGTCGCGACCTTCAGATCAGCCTTGCTCTCCTCGATGCGCCCCGTCGTATGATCGACCGTGCCGCCAATGCGGTCAAACGTTCCGCTGCGCGGTTCGCCGTCTTCCTCATAATGGAACGTGACCAGACTGCGCGCGCTGTCAATCTGCCAGGCAAAGACGGTCGCTGGGCCGAGCATCGTTAAAAACATACCCGCGCAAAGAACCTGAAGGGCCGGAAAGCATCGAGCAAGCGTCATACGCATGAAATCATTCCTCTATCAGAGCGGGCTGAACCACACCCGGCGGCCAACAGAGAATTAGTATACCCATTGCGACAGACAACGGTTCTCACACTTGCTATCAAAACTGTGAAGCGGTTGCCCCATCACCCCAACCGCTTCACGCTCGTCACCTCAAGCCCCGCCGCCGCGATCCGCTTTCGGGCGCGTTTGAACGGTTCTTCCATCACCCGCAGCGTATATTCTGTCGCGTGCAGCAGGCTCGACCCCGTGACCATAATGCCGACATGCCCTTTCCAGAACACCAGATCACCCTTTTGCAAAGTCCCGTCGGGATCAACCGCCTCGCCGGGCATCGCCTCTTGCATATCGGAATCGCGCGGGCAATCCCGCCCTGCCCGCATCAATGCCGCTTGCACCAGCCCCGAACAGTCGATCCCCTGCGCCGAGTTTCCGCCCCACAGATACGGCGCGTGCAGAAACATCCGCGCGACCGCCACGAAATCCGCCGCACTCTCGTCCGCCAAATGCGAGCGATGCGCATAAACACCGCCCGAAAGCTGCGCAAACACGCCCTCCTCGGCCTCCACCTGAACGGCGGAGTTCATGAACAGCATTCCCACAGGCTCGGTTTTGACATCCGGCGCGGTGTAAAGATGCGTCATCGGCATCGCGACCTTGTGCGTGGCAGGAAGCGCCCCGTCAGCCAGCGTCGCCTCAGGCACATAGCCGACATAACCATCCGCCACCGCCTGTCCCCAGCACCAGCCTTCGCGCGTGTCATAAACATCGAATTGCTGCCCGTATAGCAGCGTCGAATCCAGCGGCCCGTAAGGATCAGCCGCCACCTTCAACGGGGCCACCGCCGCCGCCACAGTCATCGCGCGCGGCTCCGCATAACGGTCAGCCATCACCTTGCCCTCAAGCGAGGCGGCGGCCAAATCGCCCCGTGCGGGCGTTATACGCGGATCAGGTTTTATTGGCACAACGGTCCTCAATCACTTTATACATCGCCATTGCCGCATGACACTCCGCCCCTTCCGGGCGACCGGGCCGCCCGCGCTGACACCATCCGTAAATATCGAAATGCACCCACAGGCTTTCCGGCTCGACAAAGCGTTGCAGGAACAGCGCGGCCGTAATCGCCCCGGCCATCCCGCCCGCCGGGGCATTGGTTATATCGGCAATGCTGGAGCGCAGATCGCGTTCGTACCCGGCGTAAAGCGGCAAGCGCCACACCGGATCGCCCATCTGCTCGCCCGCCGCCGCAATATCCGCCGCGAGCGCGTCATTGGCACAAAAGAACGGCGGCACATCAGCGCCCAGCGCAACCCGCGCCGCGCCTGTCAGGGTCGCCATATCGACGATCAGATCGGGATTCTCGTTCGCCGCTTCCGTCAGCGCATCGGCCAGTACCAGCCGCCCCTCCGCATCGGTGTTGCGGTTCTCCACCGTGATCCCCTTGCGCGATTTAAACACGTCGCCGGGCCGGAAGCTGTTCGCGGATATGCTGTTCTCGACCGCCGGGATCAGCAGGCGCAGCTTTACCGGAAGATTGGCATCCATAATCATCTGCGCCAGCGCCAGCGTACAGGCGGCCCCGCCCATATCCTTCTTCATAATCAACATGCCGGAGGACGGTTTGATGTCCAGCCCGCCGGTATCAAAGCACACACCCTTACCCACCAGCGTGATGGAATGCGCCGCTTCCGGCCCCTCCCAGCGCATCTCGATCAGGCGCGGCTCCTGCGAGGCAGCCCGACCGACCGCATGGATCAGCGGAAAGTTCTGGTCCAGCAACGCCTGTCCAACCGCCACTTTAACGGCTCCACCATAGACATCGGCGACATCACGAACGACGATTTCCAGATCGGCCGGACCCATTTCCTCCGTCGGGGTGTTAATCATATTCCGCGCCAGCGTCATGCCGGCCACCAGCCGCTCGACCCGCGCCACATCCACGCCCTCCGGCGCCATCAGATGCGCGGGCAATGACCCTTGCATCCGGTACTTGGTGAACTGATACGCCCCCAGCATCCAGCCCAGCGCAGCACGTTCGTACTCCTCTACCGAGGCCAGCCCGGTCAACTTGTAAAACCCATGCGGCAAGGCTTGCGGCAACGCACCGAAAAGCCGCGAGTCCAACCCCTCCAGCCCTCCGGTCCCCAGGCCGAACAGCACAAGCGCAACGCGCCCGTCCTCGCCCGGAACCGTAATCCATTCGCCGCGCGCGGCCTCGAAGCGGTTCGCAACAACCCATGCAGATTGCACGGGTGGCGCGGTTTCCAGCCATGTGGAGAAAACGTCCGAACCGATAGCCCGAATCGGCGTTGCTTTATCCTCATGCTCGCTTGCGGCAAAAGTCACGTGATGGAAATCCAAGGCAGGCTCCCTGCGGTATGAACAGATTCTCGTGGGTGAGTGAACGTAAGCGTAAAGCCTTCCACACGTAATTAAAACCAAACGGATGCGCTTTCTCACAAAGTTTCAGTTTGCGCATTTTGCCGCATCTGTCGCAATCTTTTCGATAACACGCAACGCATCGTTTTCGCGTCCGTCCGGTACGAACAAATGATCGTGATAAAACCCCGCGACGGGGTTCACACCCATCCCCCGCATCGCCAGCTCGGTCGCAATCCGAGCGATAAAGCCTACCGCCTCCAGCGATGAATGCACGTCCAGTGTAATCATCCGGCACGGGAACTCATACGCCAGCCCCGCCGCCTCCGCCTCGGTTTGCAGGACGATCAGTGTCACCCCTTCCGCCTCGCGGAACATCATCCGGGGCGCAAGCGCATCGGGCACATGGCCATCGGGAACCGTGGCAAAAACAAACAGCCCGTCCGCCAGCGTCGCAGATACGGTCCGCAACAGCGCGTTCAAGTCCAGTTCACCGCTCATAATTCAAGTCCCCTTCATTAACCGGGTAGTCACCCTGATGCGCCATTCTCCCCCCGATGGGGTCGATATGAATCGGCCGGACACCACGGTTCAAGGGAATACCAGAATGCGTAGCGCGGCTTTCGGAAAAAAAATGCTGGCAGTATCGCTTGTGGCCATGATGGCAGGCTGCGGGCAGGTCGACTCGCTGTTGGTTATGGGAACGGACACGTCCAACAACCCGTCCCTCAAAGCCAAATCCTCATCGCAATCACAGCTGGCTCAATTCTTTTCAGGTGATTCCGAATCCAAGCCCAGCGGCCTCTCAAAGGAGGACAATCCGGTGGTCTTCCTTGAGTCCGCCGCAAAATTCGCCGAGCAGAACCGCGAGTATGAAACCGCCGCAAAGCACTGGTCGCACCTCGCCTCCATCGAGCCGAGCAACACCCGCTACGTAACCCGCATGGCCGCAAACCTGCGCACCATCGATCGCCATGAAGATGCCGAGCGGATGCTGCGCCAAGCCTTGCGTGACAGCCCGAACCATCCTGATCTGACCGAAGAACTGGCGAAAACGCTGATCGCGTCGGGCCGCCTGCGCGACGGCGTTGTGCTGATCGAGCGCCTGGCCGCCGCACCTAACGTCACACCGGAGCGTGCCGCGCGCCTGCATTCCGCGATGGGCGTCGCCTTTGACCGCGCCGAAAAGCATCAGATGGCACAGGCGGAGTACCAACTCGCCCTGAAAGCCGAACCCTATAACGCCTTCGCCCTGAACAATTTGGGTCTGTCCTACGCGATGGAGGGCAAGCTCGACGTGGCCGAACGCACCCTGCGCAAAGCCCTCGTCGCCCCGGAAGCCGGAACACAAGTTCGCCAAAACCTCGCGCTGGTGCTGGCCCTGAAAGGCAATTCCGTCGAAGCAGAACGCCTCGCCAGCCAAGACCTGCCCGCAAGCCTCGTCAAAGAAACCGTCGCATTCTACGGCGGCATCGCCGACCAACGCGCCTTGTGGAAAAACGCGAGCACGCAATAACCATCAAGCG
>CALDZQ010000158.1 GCA_937944035.1 uncultured Neomegalonema sp.
GAGGTTACGCGCGGCTCGATCAAATATGAGGGCGAGGAAGTCGCGCATATCGGCCCCGAAGCGCTGGTCCGTAAAGGCGCGTTTCTGGTGATGGAGGGGCGCGGGATCATTCAGGACATGACCTCGATCGAGAACCTCAAACTGGGTGCATACACCCGCCCCAATGCGCGGATGGATGAGGAGATCGAGCAGGTTTTCGAGTATTTTCCCCGTCTCAAGGAACGCACGGGGCTGGCCGGATACCTCTCCGGCGGCGAACAGCAAATGCTGGCGATTGGCCGCGCGTTGATGGCCAAGCCGAAATTCATCATGATGGACGAGCCGTCGATGGGCCTGTCGCCACTGCTGGTGAAGGAGGTTTTCGGGATCATTCGCCGCCTCAACGAGGAGCTGGGTATCACGATCCTGCTGGTCGAGCAGAACGCGAATATGGCCCTGCGCGCCGCCGATAACGGCTATATCATGGAGAACGGCAAGATCGTTCTGGACGGCACGGCGGAAGAGCTGATGAACAACGAGGATGTGAAAGAATTCTACCTCGGCGGCGGCGGTGAGCGGAAAAGCTTTAAGAATATCAAGAGCTTCAAGCGGCGGAAGCGGTGGCTGTAATCACTTAATACGATGGCGAATAAGACTCCCAAGCGTGTTTTGCGCGGATCAAACGTGGAAAATCGCGGGATCGCGCTGGCTGTGTCGCTTTGCTTGGCGTCTCTGACGATCATTGCGTCTTTTGATATTGCATGGATCACATCCAAACATCTTTTGATCCTCGTTCCCGCAATAGCCGCGACGCTCTATTTTTGATGCTTTGTTCTGCATAAAAATCTTATGTATTGACAAATGTTCTAAATTAGTTCTATTTACTGCCTATATGGCACTGGAATAGGACACGCACGGCTCGATATGGACTGGACACTGGCAATAGATCGCAATCGGGATGCGTTGCTGCGGATGCTTAACGCGCTGCTGGCTATGGCGGGTGGGGCGGCGGTCATGCCGAGGCATCTGCGCACGCGGATTTGGGGGCACTTGCGGCCCGCCGAAGCGGCTTTGCGGCGGTTGGTCGTTGTTGTTCAGATCGTTTTAAAGATTGAGGCACGGTCCACGGGACCGCGCGCTGCGCCCGTTATTGTGAGGAACGGTGAGGGCGCTACAGGCACGGGAATTCCGGCGTTTGCGCTGTTTGATCCGCGAAAACGCTTTGACTCCAGACCGCGCTCGCGCTTTCCCAAAGCCGAACCCCGCATCCGGTTCTTTGATGATGTGGAGATATTCACGCCGCGAATCGTATCATCGCCCGATGATCCGGTCAGCGCCGAACGCTTAACCCGCCGCCTGCAAACCTTGCAGCGCGCGCTGGCGGATTTGCCGAAACAGGCACGGCGGCTGGCGCGGTGGCAAGCGAAACGCGCGGTTGAACGGGTTGAGACGGGCAAATACATCGCCCCGATCCGCCCCGGCACAGCGCCCGGTCACAGGGCGCACGGAAAGCGCGAAGTGGATTTCGTTCTCGGCAACTGCCACGCGCTGGCGCTTTATGCGCTGCACGACCCGCCGGATACATCGTGATATTTACGGTTTTACGAAGGTGCAAACTCCCCGTTTCCGGCGGGCGTGAGGCGCTTTCCCCTGCGCGATGCTTGTCTCAGGGCGCGGTGATGTTATGCAGCGTAAGGTGAAAAATTTCGGGGGCCGCCATGACACTTGATCCGTTGGAAACTCGTTCAGCAGCGGGACGCGATACCGCGCTGTTCGCCGCATTGCGCAAAACAGTGACGGTCGCCAAAGCCAAGACGGCTCATTACGCGCGGGCCTTTGCCGGGGTGGACGCCAGCGCGCTGACCTCCCGCGAGGCATTGGCAACCCTGCCCCTGCTGCGCAAATCCGATCTGATCGCGGCACAGGAAGCGGCCCCGCCCTTCGGCGGTATCGCGGCGCAGGACACCAGCGCGATGGCGCGGCTGTTCCTGTCACCCGGCCCGATTGCCGAGCCGCAGAGTGGCGATGCCGGCGACCACTGGCGCTATGGCCGCTCGCTGCGGGCGGCAGGAATCGGTGCGGGCGACATCGTGCATAACTGCTATTCGTATCATATGACCCCCGCCGGATTTCTGGCCGATGGCGCGGCGCGCAGCCTCGGCGCGGCGGTTTTCCCCGGCGGCACGGGCAACACCGAAATGCAGGCGGCTGCGATGCGGCGGTTTGGTGCAACGGCTTATGTCGGCACACCCGATTTTCTGCGCACCATCCTCGAACGCGCGGACGAGGCCGGAGAGCCTGTAACGACGATCCGCAAGGCCGCCGTCTCCGCAGGACCGCTGTTCCCGGACCTGCGCAAATGGTACGAGGATCGCGGGATCGTCACGTTGCAAGCCTATGGCACGGCGGATGTCGGCCTGATCGCCTATGAAACCACCGCGAAAGAAGGTCTCGTGGTCGATGAGGACGTGATCGTCGAGATCGTCCGCCCCGGAACCGCAGACCCGGTGCCGGACGGCGAGGTTGGCG
>CALDZQ010000159.1 GCA_937944035.1 uncultured Neomegalonema sp.
GCAATCAGCAACCTGCGTCCGGTGCGGTAATCACCGTTTGCAGGTGGCCGCGTGCCGCCACAGCTGAAAACCCGAAAGCATGTGAAAGCCGCGCTCCTGAGCGCGGCTTTCTTTCCGAGTCGCAAGGTGTTTCCACCTTGCCCGAAATCGCTTTAAGATTCCTCGCCGCTGTGCCACGACGGATTATCTCTACGGGTGTGTCGTGGAAAAATTGAGGGAGCATCGCGATGTCTCGTCGGGTACAATTAGCTGTTTGGGCCGGGATTTTTGTCGCCTTTTGTATCTTCCTCTCTGTTTTCTCCAGCATATTGCCGCCGTTTATTTTCGGCGCGGCCATAGCCTACCTGTGCGATCCTCTCGCGGACCGGCTTGAAAAACTCGAAATTTCGCGCTTGTGGTCGACGATCATCGTAATGGCCTGCGTCACACTGATTTTGGCGGTCATCATCATCACCGTCATTCCGCTGCTGGTGGCGCAGTTGAACCAATTCATCAAGGACGCACCGGGTTATTTCAATGATTTGCAACGCATATTCAGAGGGTGGCTGTGGAGTGCGGGCGTTAATCCCGCTGATGTCGGCGCGCAAGGCAATGGCGAAGTGGCCGAGAAAATCCGCGATACGGCAAAAGATCTCGGCGTAGGTGTCCTGCACGGCGTTTGGTCCAGCGGCATGGCGCTGGTCAGCACGCTGGGTATGCTTGTGGTGACACCTGTGGTTGCGTTTTACCTGCTGCTGGATTGGGATCGTCTGGTCGCTCAGATCGATGAGTGGATTCCGCGCAAGCATGTCAACGAGGCGCGCAAAATCGCGTCTGACATAGACGATGTGCTCTCCGGCTTTCTGCGGGGGCAGTTCATGGTCTGTATGATTCAGGGGTCGTTCTATGCGGCGGCGCTCACCTTGGTCGGATTGGATTACGGATTATTCGTCGGCCTCGCGGCGGGCCTGTTCAGTTTTATTCCCTATGTCGGCTCCATGCTCGGTCTGTTGCTTTCCGTCGGACTGGCGCTGTCGCAGTTTTGGGGCGACTGGATTATGATCTTTGCCGTGTTCGGCATATTCATTTTCGGCCAAGCGGTTGAGGGCAACATCCTGACGCCTTATCTTGTAGGGGGAAGTGTGGGCCTGCATCCGGTTTGGCTCATCTTCGCTCTGAGCGCTTTCGGTTCATTATTCGGCTTTGCCGGTCTGCTCGTTGCGGTTCCTGTGGCGGCGGCGATTGGCGTTTTGACCCGCTGGGGGTTGGAGCGATACCGTGAAAGTGATCTTTACAAGGGAGGCTGATACCGTGACGACTGGCGCAGAATGCTCCCGGCCCAGACAGATTCCCCTCGATCTCGACTGGCCCCGTAAGCGCGCCATGCGGCGGGAGGATTTTATCGAAGGCTCCTGCAATGCCGATGCTCTTGCTGCGATTGAAGGGTGGCAGGGGTGGAAAGACGGGCGGCTTGTTCTCAGCGGTCCCGAAGGCAGCGGCAAGACTCATCTCGCCGCGATATGGGCCGCGCGCACGGATGCCGTTTTCATCGACATCGCCGCTTTGACGGGGGACAACCTGCGCGATGTTGCCGCGCTGGGCCATGTCATCCTCGAAGACATCGATACCCGCATCAAAGCCATGCCCGATCCGGCAGAGACCGAAACCGCAATGTTTCATTTGTTCAATCTGATGACCGAGCGGCAGGGCCGGATTCTTTTCACGGGCCGCGCTTTGCCTGCCAGGTGGCCGATTAATCTGCCTGATCTGGCAACGCGCCTCAGCTTGCCGCCGGTTTTTCGGGTTGGAAGGCCGGATGACACAGTCCTGTCATCTCTCATCCTTAAGCTGTTTGATGACCGCTCTCTCTCGCCGGATGGCCGTGTCGCTGATTATCTGGCAGTGCGTGTGGAGCGCAGTTTTGAAGCGGTCCATGCGATGGTCGGCGCTTTGGATGCCTACAGCGTTGAGACAAAGCGCCCCGTTACGGTGAAACTCGCAAAGGATTTATTCGGATGGTAGCCCTCGATTCGGAAACGACCGTCAACCTTGAGGGCCGTGAAGTGGCGGTCATGCCACAGCGCCCTCCGGTCGCCCAAATCAGCGCGGATTTCCTGAACACACCCATCCGCCGACCGCATCCGGCGGCGACCACTTTTGCGATGGATGATCCGGCGCGCTTCATCAATCGCGAGTTGTCCTGGCTCAGCTTCAATCAGCGGGTCTTGCACGAGGCCGATGACACGCGCCACCCTCTGCTTGAGCGTGTGCGCTTTGTTGCGATTTCCGGTTCCAATCTGGATGAATTTTACACCGTGCGCGTTGCGGGCCTGCGTGAGCTGGTCAATGAAGGTGTCACCCGCCCCAGTGTTGACGGCCTGACCCCGGCGCAACAGCTGGAACAGATCGACGCCGATTGCCGCATCCTGATGCATGGTCAGCAGGATCGTTGGGCCACGCTGCGCAAGGAGTTGGAAGGCGAGGGGGTTTTTATCGTCGAGCCGAAAAACCTTTCTGAACAGGATCGTGTATGGCTGGATGAAAAGTTCATGGACGATGTTTTCCCCGTCCTTTCACCTCTCGCCATTGATCCGGCCCATCCGTTTCCCTTCGTGCCCAACAAATCGCTCTCCCTCGCCCTACAGTTGCGTCAACGCAACGGCGATGGCGAGATAGACGCGCTGGTCATCATCCCGCCCCAGATCGCCCGCTTTGCCCGACTGCCGGAGCCGGAGGGCAGTGCGGCGATCCGGTTTGTCGCGTTGGAGGATATGATCGCGCTTTCCCTCGACCGGATTTTCCCCGGTTACGATGTTATCGGCTCCGGCCTGTTCCGGGTGTTGCGCGATTCGGATATGGAGATTGAGGAGGAGGCCGAAGACCTCGTCCGTGAATTTGAAACCGCGCTCAAACGCCGCCGCCGTGGCGAGGTGATCCGCCTCAAAGTCAGTGACAATACACCGCCCGTCCTGCGCGAGTGGATTTTCCGCGAACTGGGGGTCACAGGGTCCGAAGTGATTGACGTTCACGGCATTGTCGGCGTGTCCGATCTTGAGCAGCTGATGATTGATGACCTGCCGGAGCTGCGCTGGCGTCCCTACACGCCCCGCCGTCCGGAGCGTCTGCGCGATTTCGGAAATGACTGCTTCGCCGCGATCAAGCACAAGGATTTCCTGCTGCACCACCCGTATGAAACATTCGATGTGGTCGTCGAATTCCTGCGCCAGGCCGCCCGCGACCCGGATGTGCTGGCCATCAAGCAAACGCTGTACCGTACCTCCTCGCAAAGCCCGATCGTCGAGGCATTGTGCGAAGCGGCCGAGTTGGGCAAGCAAGTGACCGCGCTTGTTGAGCTGAAAGCCCGCTTTGACGAGGCCGCCAACATCGTGCAGGCGCGCCAGCTTGAACGCGCGGGCGCGCAGGTGGTCTATGGCTTCATCGACTGGAAGACCCATGCGAAGATGAGCACCGTGGTCCGTCGCGAGAAGGGTAAACTCGTGACCTACACCCATTTCGGCACGGGCAATTACCACCCGATCACCGCGAAATTCTACACCGACCTGTCCTATTTTACCGCCGACCCGACACTGGGCCGTGATGCCGGGCGCATCTTCAACTTCGTCACAGGCTATGCCGAGCCGCGCGATCTTGAGCGGGTGTCGATTTCGCCGCTGACGATGAAAGCCCGCTTTATCCAACTGCTGGAGGAGGAGGCGGCGCACGCAAAAGCGGGTCGTCCCGCGCAGGTTTGGGCCAAGCTCAATTCGTTGATGGAAACCGAGATTGTTGACGCGCTCTACCGCGCCAGTCAGGCGGGGGTGCAGATCGACCTCATCATTCGCGGCATCTGCGGTGTGCGTCCTGGCATTCCGGGCCTGTCAGAGAACATCCGCGTTAAAAGCGTGATCGGCCGCTATCTCGAACACTCCCGTATCGTCTGTTTCGGGGCGGGGGAGGGGCTGCCGAGCGAGAACGCCAAGGTGTTTATCTCGTCCGCCGATTGGATGGACCGCAACCTCAACCGCCGGGTCGAAACGTTGTGCCCGATTGAAAACGCCACCGTCCGCAAGCAAATCCTGCAACAGATCATGGCTGCCAACCTGCGTGATGAGGCCAACTCATGGGTGATGCGTTGGGATGGTGTTTACGAGCGGGGCGCTGAACCGACGGCGGCAGAGCCGTTCGATTGCCACGAGTTCTTTATGAAATACCCCAGTATTTCAGGCCGTGGCCGCGCGGGGGTTGATGATGCCCCGTTGCTGACCTCGCCACAGGCTTAGGCTCAGGACTCAATCAGGTCCACCATATGATTGTTGCTGCGAGAAGCACTGCTGACAAGAAGACGTCTGCGCGTTTGTCGTATCTGGTGCAGACTCTTCGCCAGTCCTTGAGCCGCCCTATGGCTCTTTCGACGGT
>CALDZQ010000160.1 GCA_937944035.1 uncultured Neomegalonema sp.
GTGCCGTTTCTTGATGAACCTGAGGCGATGTCGGCGCTTTTGGCCTTCATCACCGAGGTTGAAGGGCGCGCAAAGCCCTCGTAAAACGACGCCTTCCCCGCTACTTGTTTTGACGCGTTTTCCGAGTCGGGCAATGAACCCATTGCCCTTGATAACGCTATAGAGCACCCTGAACGATATAAGGATCGTTCCGGGCACTCTGACTTCTTGTTTTGGCGCGTTTTCCGAGTCGGGCAATGAGCCCATTGCCCTTGATAACGCTATAACGGCGCTTACCCAATCGCTTGTTAACCGTCTCTCTCTACGCTGAACCCCGATCGCTGAAAGGGGCCACAATGGGTTTTATGAATTATCTTGTGCCAGCGGCGCTGGTTTGGCTTGTATTCCGTGTTGCGCAGGATGCGGCAGCACCCAAAACCGAGCGCGCGCCCGCTTTTCAAGATCTAAACCGCATCGGCGGTGCGTTCATCAAAGCCATGATCGTCGCTTGCGTTGCCGCCGTTGGCATACAGGGCTTTACGCCCGATGTCACAGGCGGCGGCTGGATTACCCGTTTCGCAGTCGTGATGATGCTGCCCGCACTGATATTTGTGTGCGGCCCGTTTATCTTACTCAGTGCCGTCGTCGTCTCCAAACTTCGTGTGCGGCGCGGCTTTGCGGATGTCGCGGTAGGGTTTTTCGCAGGGATGCTGGGCACGTTCAATGATGCCCTCGCCGGACGCAGCGGTTTTGCAGAAATCTTGGGCTTTCGCGCGGAAGGCTTTTCATCCGCCGAGTTTATGATCGCCATCAGCTTTCCCCTGGCCGGTGCCCTCGGCGGCTATACCTTCTGGCGCAGCATGGGATGCCCCGGTGTCTCCGGCTCAATCGCGCGAAAGGTCAAAACCGGCGCGGCCCTGCTGGATGTTGTCAAAGGTGCCGGAGACGGATCGGCAATCGGTGTCGGCAAAGCATACCGCGATTTAACGCAAGAGGATGAGAAGCCCGTGACCCGCCGAACCGTGCGCCATGCGCCCCGTAAGGGCTTCGGTCGGCGTGGCGCGTGATCCCGGACGCTACCGGAAAAACCCCGTGAAATCACCAAAATAGCCCTGCATTATGATCAATCCGGCGAGCAGGGCGAGTAATCCGCCCAGCACGATGAACGCCCTCCGCCGCGATTGACGCGCCTCGAATTTGCGCAACCATTCGCGCGGCTCGATGCCGCGAAAGCGGAAGACCATGAGGGCCGCAAGGTTGACGCTAGCGACGTTGACAAAGAACAGTTCCGCCGCGCCCAGGGCCGCACCGCCCTGCCCCGCGCCGATCATGATACCCATCGCGACAGCAGGCGGCAGCAAAGCCACTGCGACCATAACACCCACAAGCGACGCGCTTGCCCCACTGGTCAGCGCCAGCGCCGCACATGCGCCCGATGCGAGCGCGACCGCCATGCCGTCCAACCCGATCCGGGTGCGGTCCAGCAGCTCTTGTGCCTCAAGATTGAGCGGCATGACCGCCCCCGCGAACACCGACAAACCCACGGCCAGCGCGAAACCGACGGCGAGGGTTTTTGCGGCTTCGGCCATCAATTTTTTATCACCCAATGCCGCCCCGAAGGCGAAGCCCAAATTGGGGCCGAGAAACGGAGCGATCACCATCGCGCCCACCAGCACAGCGACGTTGTTTGTGACCAACGCGGCCCCCGCAACCACTGTGGAGAGCGCGACGAACAGCAGATAGTCGTCACTCATCCGCGCGCCCTTCTCGATCTGTCCGTACAGAACTTCACGGGTGGTGACACGGCGTTGAGCCTCGCGGGTGGCCTCCTCCTCCTCATCGGGTTCGGGCTTTGGGATCACGGCATCCGTCGGCTGCAATACAATGCGCCAGCCTTCGCTGCCGGACAGCGCGTCTTGCAACGCGTCAAGCGTGGATTGTTGATAGTCGGGATCGACCAGCGCGCGCATGACCACGCGGCGACCGCCCTCCTCCTGCTCGGCGATTGACCAGCTTTCAATCGGGCGGTGTTCCTTGAAGACGCGACGGATTGTTTGCCCCTGATCGGCGGGGGCGATAACTTCGATTACGCGCACAGCCATCAGATTTCTCCCCGTAATGCGGTGTCGACGGCCAGCGCCTGAGCGGTTTCACGCACGTCATGGACGCGGATGATCCGGACGCCTTGCTGTGCGCCGTGCAGCGCTATGGCGATAGAACCGGGCGCGCGTTTGGCGGCGTCTTTCTCGCCCGACAATGTGCCGATAAAGCCTTTTCGCGACGCGCCCAGCAGAACGGGACAACCGAGGGCGTGGAAGCGGCTCAAGCCGCGCAGCAGCGTCAGATTGTGCGTGAGGGTTTTGCCGAAGCCGATTCCGGGGTCAACAATCAGGCTGGCGCGGGGTATGCCCGCTTCCTCGCAAACACGGACGCGGGCTTCGAGGTAACCGTATACGTCTTCGAGAACATCATCGTATTGCGGGTCTTGCTGCATGGTTTTCGGATCACCAAGCGCGTGCATCAGGCAGACCGCGCCCCCCGCATCGGCAAAATCCCGCGCAATCGCGATACTGCGCTCATCAAAGGTCAGTGCGGAAACGTCATTGAAGATACGCGCGCCCGCTTTCAGCGCCCGCTTTGCAACTTCGGCTTTGCGGGTGTCGATGGAGACGAGCGCGCCGCTGTCGCTCGCGGCCTCTAACGCGGGGGCAACGCGGGACCATTCTTCTTCGACGGGGACGAAATCCGCATTGGGACGGGTGGATTCGCCACCGATGTCGATGATCGACGCACCCTGAGCAATCATCGCCCGGACCCTGTCGCCGAGCGCGTTCTGATACGTGCCGCCATCGGAAAAGCTGTCCGGTGTGGCATTGAGGATGCCCATGATCTGTGGCGTTTCCAGTGATAGTCCGCACAGATTGGTAACAGTCGACACGGC
>CALDZQ010000161.1 GCA_937944035.1 uncultured Neomegalonema sp.
GAAGGCGGATCAGCCTGCAGCGACGGTGGAGCAGCTGGTGCAGAAGGTGCTGATGGCGCAGCTGGTGGCGAAGCAGCCGGCGCTGCCGGTGGCGATCAGCCTATGATGCAGGCTCTCGGTCAGGTTCTGGAACAACTTCAGCAACTGATCGGCCAATTGACCCAGATGATTAGTCAAATGGGCGGCTCGGCTAGCGGTTCAGCTGGTGCAGGCGGTGTCTCAGGTGCTGGTGGCGCAAGTGGCGGCATGGGCATGATGGGCGATGCCGGTGGCATGGGCATGATGGGTGATGCCGGCGGCATGACCGGAACCGACGACAAGCACTGATCTTTCCCGATCAGAATATTCTTGAAAGGGGCCTTCGGGCCCCTTTCTCTTTTCGGTATTGACGGTAGCCCACTCACCTCCAAGATTTACGTCCAATAAAGAAACAGCGCGTAATGTTCAGTTACGTTTAACAGCAAGCGCAGTTTTGTATTGGAGGTCAGCATGGAAAAAGTTTGTGGCATCGTCGTATTTCTCGCCGTCTACCAGCTTGCAGGCATGTTAGATTACCACGACTCTCCTAAGCTAACGAAACCGATCGTGGACGATTACTGCAATCGCGTCAGCCGCATGATTGGCATCAGCAGCCCCTGCTGAAGCGTTTGGCATCCCTTTTGCTCTCTCAACAGTTAGCCGGATAGGCCGGCTGAAGATGGAGTGAACCGATGACATTTTTTGATTTAATAATAATGCTGTTGATAATGGGCGGTGGTTTTGCGGGCATGATTATTGCTCTACGAACCGAAATCGGATTCGCAACCGAACGCGCCAATGACGCGGACGCCTTCGAAGAATAATATAATAACCGTTCTGACACCCAATCTTGGGCGTTTCCGTAGTAAAAATCTGCGCTTATAACGCCGGGATGAAACATGAAACGCCTAAAGCGATTCTGATTGCGGGGCCGACCGCTTCGGGTAAATCCGCTCTCGCATTGCGACTAGCGGAAACGCTCGGCGGGTGGGTCATAAATGCCGACTCACTTCAGGTGTATGATGGCTGGCGCGTACTAACAGCGCGCCCAGATGCTGACGAGCTAAGCCGTGCGCCGCATTTCCTTTACGGCCATAAAGACCCAGCAAAGCGTTATTCCGTCGGCAAATGGCTATCTGATCTCAGTAAAGTTTTGGCGAATGCCGAAGCCAACAATATAACACCTGTTATTGTAGGCGGGACAGGATTGAACTTCGTTTCCCTTACCAACGGATTATCCGAAATCCCCGCTATCCCCGAAACAACACGCACAGAAGCGATTGCTCTGCAGGACGAATTGGGGCATTCGGAATTCAAGCGTTTGCTGCTCGCACGCGATCCGAAATCTGCGCAACTCGATATTGAGAACCCGCGCCGGGCCTTGCGCGCATGGGAAGTGTATCAGGCGACCGGGCAGTCTCTTATCGACTGGTCGGCTAAACCAACCGTTCCTGTGCTTCAGGAATCCCGCATTTGCGCAAAACTTATTCTCAATCTGGAACGCGAGGCGCTGATTCCACGCATTAATACGCGCTTTCATGAGATGATTAGCGGTGGTGCATTGGAAGAAGCCAGCGAAATGCGGGATCGTCAACTTGACCCCACATTACCAGCAATGCGCGCCGTTGGGGCGCCCCCCCTGTTCTCCTATCTCAACGGAGATATGACGCTAGAACAGGCCGTTGAACGTGGTGCTATCGATACAAGACAATATGCCAAACGTCAGCGCACTTGGTTCAGAAACCAGATGGCAGATTGGACAACCGTCAATCGAGGCCAAGTGGATTCAATCTTCAGAAAAATAACCAGCGACAACATGTTAAATTAACCTCACATTAACTCATTAAAGTTGATTAATGGTTGTGCACAAACATGTGATTATAAAATAGTGGGGCGAGTCTGAAATGCTGTTAACCGAAACAGAAAAATCCACGGCTGGCGACACAGTCGTTCTATAAACTACAAATGATGTAACGTAATAATCGATTACTGACAAAAAGCCCCGGCATTCGTGCCGGGGCTTTTCAATTTCAGAATATCGCAGCGTTTAACCGATCTTCGATCAACCCTTACCGCGCCACGGGATCAGCCACCGCTCAAGCAAACGCATAATCATTTCAATCGCATAGCCGATCAGGCCGATAATAATGATACCGATCACAACCGTGTCAGTTTGCAGGAAGTTCTTCGCGATCATAATCATCGATCCGACGCCCTTCTCTGCCGCAACCAGTTCCGCAGCGACCACAGTGCCCCAGCAAACGCCCATTGCGGTACGGATGCCGGTGAAAATCTCCGGTAACGCGTTCGGCAGGATCACGTTTTTCAACACCTGAAACTTAGATGCTCCGAGGCTGTAAGCCGCATGAACCTTAGAGATTTTAACGCCGGAAACGCCGGAACGCGCCGCGATAATCATGATAAAAAGCGCCGCCAGGAACAGCAGCGTGATCTTCGCGGTCTCGTCAATGCCCAGCCACAGGATAATCAGCGGGATCAGCGCCAGCGGCGGAATCGGGCGCATGAACTCGACAATCGGGTCAAACAGGCCGCGCGCCGTTGAGCTGAGGCCCATCGCAAAGCCCAAAGGAATCCCCACCAGAGCGCCAAAGAACACACCGGAAAGCACCCGATAAACGCTGATAAAGACATGTTCCCATAACGCTGTGTTACGGAAACCTTGATCCAGCAGTTTCGTTATCCTCTTGCCCACCGCCTCAAAGGACGGCCAGTAGATCGGCTTAACCCAACCCTGACTTGTGGAAACCCACCAAAGCAACAAAAGCGCGATAACGGTGACAAAGCTCCACAACCGGCCGGAGTTCACCGCGCTGGGGTCGCCGAATTTCACGGTCTTCTGGCGGGTAAAGCTGTTATCAGCCATGCCCAGCCACATCATCAGCGCCGAGGGAGTTTCCTGCGGCGCTGCGACCAGTTTGATGTTGGGATCGTTTGGTTGGTCGGTCATGTGTCAGCCCCTCCCATGATCTCTTCTTCCATTTCCCAGATCATCGAGAGGATTTCTTCGCGTTTTTCGATGAAATCATGGCTCGCTTTGATCTCGCGGGGGCTGTCGGTCAGCCCGCGCTCGGCAAACGGCAAATTGTATTCCTTGTGAATGCGGCCCGGACGCGGGGCCATGACGATCAGACGCTCGCCCAGGAACAGCGCTTCCTCAACCGAGTGCGTGATGAGCACGATTGTCTTGCCGGTTTCTTTCCACAGCTTCAGCACCAGCCCTTGCATCTTCTCACGCGTCAGCGCGTCAAGCGCACCGAGCGGCTCGTCCATCAGGATCACATCCGGCTCGTTGGCCAAACACCGCGCCAGCGCAACACGTTGCTGCATCCCGCCCGAAAGCTGGTAGACCGGCTTGTCGCCAAAATCGCCCAAACCGACGATGTTGAGCAAATGATCGACCTTCTCGTTGGTCTCCTTGGCGGGCTTTCCGGCCATGCGCGGGCCGAACGAGATGTTCTTGCGCACGTTCAACCACTCAAACAAAGCACCTTGCTGGAACACCATGCCACGCTCGGCATCGGGGCCAACAACTTGCTTTCCGTTCAGGAAAACAGCGCCCACCGTCGGCGCAAGAAAGCCCGCGATGATGTTCAGCAACGTGGTTTTACCACAGCCCGACGGACCGAGCACGGAGAGCAACTCTCCGGATTTTAAATCAAGCGATACATTGTTGAGTGCATGGACCGAACCGCCTCCAGGCAGCGTGAACACCATCGACACATCATCAACGACCAAACCGTTATGGTTTGCTCCGGTCATACGATCCCCCTGTTCTTAATACATAAAAAAGCAGCCCGCCCGATTACCGGACGGGCCTGAAGACGGTTCAACCGTCGATCATTTCGAGTAATTCAGCGATGCGTTTCTGTATGCCCTGCAACTCCTCAAAAATCGCATCATTCGACATCATCGCGTCACCACCGGATGCGGCCATAGCGGATGATGCGGGCAAGAAACCGGCGTCGATGAAGGGGCTGTAATCGCCCAGCGCCTTCTCCATACCGCCCGATTCAACCATCACATCGGCAACGCCCTTGGTCATTGCCTGCACACCACCGCCCAGCCATGCCGGGCTTGCCTGTTCGGCCGCCGTCGGAAAACCGAAGCCACCCATCATATCCATCGTCGGCTTCTCATCCATACCCGCCGCTTTCGCGATGGCCGGAATTGCCGCAGCGGGGTCGGCCGCAAAAGCTTCATTCGATGCTTCGGTCACTTCCATGAATTTTCTCACCAGATCAGGGTGATCGGCGGCAAACTCGTCGGTGACGGTAACAATATCGAATACATTGATACCAATAGCTTTTTTCTCGGCAGATGTCAGAAGCGGCTTGCCGAACTCCTTCATACGCGTCAGCGCGCCGCCGAAACCGCAGGCCATGACAACATCACCACGCGCCAGCGCAACCGCGCCATCCGGCGGGTTCATCTGTACAAGCGCAACTTCGTCGGGGCTGACATCAAGGCTTTCGAGTGTTTTCAGAAGGGAATAATGCGTCACATTGCCGATCGGCGTGGCGATTTTTTTGCCGATAAGGCGGTCGGCGCTGTCTTTGGTGATTTCCGCCGCATCGGCAACGATACAATCGTCATTGTCCGAATATGTAACCGCGACGCCCACCATTTTCAGCGGTGCGCCCGTTGAAACACCCACCACAAACGGCACGAAACCTTGGCTGTAGGCGATATGCACATCGCCGGATACCATCGCCTGCGTCATCTCGTTACCGTTGCCGAATGCACGCCATCGCACGTCAACGCCCATCGCCTCGTCATATGTTTTCTCTAGCTGAGCGACTTGGTTCGCGGTCGGCCATTCAAGAAAATACGCGACTGTGATCTCGTCGAGCGCCGATGCCGCCGTTGCACTCATGGCAAGCAGCGACGCGCTTACGGCGGCAAAGATTGATCTTCTCATTTCCACTTCTCCCAAGAGAATGTCTGGCAGGTACTCCGCCAGACAAAGGGATAACCCACTCCGGCGCAAGGCTTAACCATGTGAGTTATGATGTTAAATTGCGGAAGTCCCTGTGGATTTCACTCTGCACCCCTCTTATGCCGTGATTGGACCCATACCTGCGCACGGCCGCACGATAGCGTTGCAGGGCATCGAAAACGACAGAAACTGTCGCTGATTGTACAGACTTTAGGCGGGCTGATTCTGAAGTTCAGGCATCGAAAACGCGGAGCATTCACAATGAAAATCGGATTTATCGGCCTCGGCAATGTCGGCGGCAAACTTGCGGGCAGCCTGCTGCGCAACGGCTTTGACACGGTCGTCCACGATTTGGATGCAGCGCTCGTGGCCCAGTTCGTCGCGCAAGGCGCGGCAACGGGCGACAGTCCCGCCACGATGATGGCGGCCTGCGACGCGGTTATCACCTGCCTGCCCTCCCCCGCCGCTTCCGCCGCTGTGGTTGAGGGCGAAAACGGTCTGCTCGATGGCATATCTCCAGGCAAAATCTGGATGGAAATGTCCAGCAATGACGAGGCCGAGGTTAAACGTCTGGGCGCAAAAATTATGGCCAAGGGCGGTTCGGCGGTTGATTGTCCCGTATCGGGCGGTTGTCACCGTGCCGCGACCGGAAATATCGCCATTTTCGCGGGGTGCGACCGCGAGACGTTTGAGCGCATCCTCCCCGTTCTCACCCGCTTGGGGCGCCGTGTTCTGCATACCGGGCCGCTTGGCAGCGCATCGGTTCTGAAAGTGATGACCAACTACCTCGCGACCGTGAACCTGATCGCCTGCGGCGAGGCGATGACCGTCTGCAAAGCCGCCGGAATGGATCTGGCCACCACCTATGAGGCGATCCGCATCTCTTCCGGCAACAGCTTTTGTCACGAGACAGAAAGCCAGGTGGTCCTCAACGGCTCCCGCGACATCGGTTTCACGATGGATCTGGTGAAAAAAGACATCGGCCTGTTTCAGGCCATCGCCGACCGCGCGGGCGTGCCGATAGAGCTGAACCCGAAGATGATCGACATCTTCGACGACGGGATCGAGCGCTATGGCCCCCGCGAACACTCCCCCAACATCATCCGCCGCCTTGAGGACGCCACGGGCCTGCGCATCCTCGCAGACGGCTTTCCCGCCGAGATTCTCGACGACGAGCCGGAAGAGGAAGGCTACGAAGTCGTGCGTGGCGGGCGGCAGTAACGCATAGCCGCCTTGGTCGCATCTCACTTTGAAGTGGATTACAGCACTGTGCGTAATTCCTGAATCACGCACAACGCTGTTTCCGCCTGCTCAAAATCACTTTAATATTTTACTTTTGTTCACGCCAAAACGATCTCATTTTGCGACAACTCCGATTTGTTCGCCAAAAACACGTCCAAAGCCCGCAGAGGACCGCGTAAATCGCCTTGCAGGATCAGCCGGCGCATCTGGCGCGGTACTTGCTCATACAGTGTTAACCGCAAAATTGTGCTGCAAAGCACATCGCGGGGCGAAGGAACCTATTAATAAGTTCCTGAGTTAAACCTGTGAGGAGACAAGTTATGCAACTTAAAGCAATCGTTTGCACGCTTTCCGTACTGGCCATCGCAGGATTTTCAACGCCATCATTCGCGCGGCTCGCGGACGCATTCAAAAACCTCCCCACGGAGATTGTCCGCGACGCCGTACACATCCCGACCGGATGCATGGCGAAAGTCACAATGAATGACACATATGTCGTGACCGCAAAGATCACCGACCCGTTGTGTCTGCCCAAAGGTGTATCAGCGCGCGCTGTGCCGGGTGAAAAGACCGATTTCACAATCGTCAAAACACGCTGACACAAGCAAGCCGGAGCTTCTCCTCCGTCTTCGCGGGCACTGTCAAATTGATCTACGAGCGATTTCAAGCAAGTGTAAGCACTTTGCGACTCGGAAATCGCGCAGGAACAAAAGATTACAGCGTTGTGCTTGATTCAGGAATTACGCACAACGCTGTAATCAATTCGAGGGTTTTGTGATGGACGCGCTGGACGGTTTGCGGGCGAAATATCTGACGGCGATCAAGGATGCTGACAGCGAGGATGCGCTGGAGGCGGCGCGGGTTGCCGCGATCGGCAAAAAAGGCGAGATCGCGCTGAAGATGCGCGAGCTGGGCAAGATGACCCCTGAGGAACGCATGACGGCGGGTCCGGCCCTCAATGCGCTGAAAGACGAGATCATGTCGGCGGTGTCCGCGCAGAAGGCCGCATTCGCGGATTCGGTGCTGCGCGAGCGGCTGGCGTCGGAATGGCTCGATGTGACGCTCCCCGCCCGTCCCAAGGCACACGGCACGTTGCACCCCGTCTCGCAGGTCAGCGAGGAGATCATGACGATCTTCGCCGATATGGGCTTTGATGTGCGCGAAGGGCCGCAAATCGAGGATGACTGGCACAATTTCGATGCGCTCAACATCGTGCCCGAACACCCCGCGCGGGCCGAGATGGACACGTTCTACATGGCCCCCAAAGAGGACGGCACGCGCAACATCCTGCGCACCCACACCTCGCCCGTGCAGATCAGGACGCTGGAGACGGAGGGCGCGCCCGTGCGCTTTATCGCGCCGGGGCGGGTCTATCGCTCGGATTATGACCAGACCCACACGCCGATGTTTCATCAGGTCGAGGGCATGGTCATCGACCGCGACATCACGATGGCACAGCTGAAATGGACGCTGGAGGAGTTTCTCAAAGCCTTCTTCGAGGTCGATAAAGTCGAACTGCGCTTCCGCGCCTCGCACTTCCCGTTCACCGAACCCTCGGCAGAGGTCGACATCCGCTGCGACCGCTCCGGCGGACAGATCAAGTTCGGCGAGGGTAATGACTGGCTGGAAATTCTCGGCTCAGGCATGGTGCATCCCAAAGTGCTGGCAAACTGCAAGATTGACCCGAACGCGTGGCAGGGTTTTGCCTTCGGCATGGGCATCGACCGCCTCGCGATGCTGAAATACGGGATTGCCGACCTGCGCAGCTTCTTCGACAGCGACCTGCGCTGGCTGCGCCACTATGGCTTCAGCGCGCTGCAAGTGCCGACCCTGCATGGCGGCATCGGCGGGTAGATTCGGATGACATTTGAGTGAGTTACCACAGGTGGCCGCTTCCGGCGGCAGCGCCTCGACTTTCCCGGTGCCGATCACGGCGGGATTGTCTTGAGAAGAACGGGGACGCATTCGGGCCTTTTCTGAACGTCTGTGGCCCCGCCGGATTGAATTGATTGAAATATCACTCTTTTTAGAATTGTAATCAACGACAACAAACTTACTCAAAGTGTAGCAAACAGTCTGCGCTTGAGGGGTAAACAGCGTATAAAAACAACTTTCCGGAGTCTTTACTGGACATCCTGAACGGGCAGTTTTCGCCGTTCATACGCGGTACTTTATTCTTGACATACCGTAATTACCTCAAATTGTTGGGATTTTCGGCGGACGTAATCTTACGTCAGACAGGATTTGTTTACGGCTTGCGGTCCATTCTCTGCACATCGAACAACACTGTGGAGGGACAGAAGTCATGGATTACGATTTTGAGTTTGACAGCGAATTTGACGTGGACAGCATGATTGCCGATGTCGATGTGGATTTTGAAGACGATGCGCTGACACTGCCGGATGACTCGCTCTTCGGCGACGACGAAGACTATTGATGACGATCCGTCGCGAAAAAACAGCGACGGTAACAGGTTACGGGGGCGACCTTATGGACCGCTGAGGCAGAAGCTTCAGTCCATAAAATCCGACCTACGATATGCGCTACCGCTGATACTTGATAAACGGTGTCAGTGCCGCGATACGGTCATAGAGATGGCGGGCATTTTCGTTGAAATCCTGGGTCATCCAATAGACCGACGGTGTGCCGTTTTTATCGGCCTCCGCATAGACGGCCTCTATCAACGCGCGGCCGATGCCGGATCCCCGGACATCGGGATCGGCGTATAAATCCTGAAGATAGACAACATCCTCAACCCGCCAGCAGTGGCGGTGGAAGATGTAATGCACCAGCCCGGCGGGCTTGCCGTCCTTAACCGCGAGCAGACAGTTCAGGTCGGTCACGGCGGGATCGAGCAGCCGTGCGAAAGTGCCGGCATAGACCGCTTCGGGCACGGTTGCCCCGTAGAATTCCAGATACCCCGTCCACAGCCTGCGCCATTCAGGTTCGTCTGCGGCGGTCAGCGGACGGATCGTCACGGGGTTTGTCATCACATTTCCTAGAACGTTATCAAGGGTAATGGGTTCATTGCCCGACTCGGAAAAACGCGCCAAAACAAGAAGTTAGACTATGCCCGCCCCGATCCGGCGGGCATTTTTTATGTATCAAGAATCAATCTTGTCCCACCCCATCGCCTTCGTCCCCAGCCACAGATAGGCGCGCGCGGGCAGGAATCGCATGGA
>CALDZQ010000162.1 GCA_937944035.1 uncultured Neomegalonema sp.
AGTCCGGCCAGCACATCCGGCCTTGCCCGATCCCACGCCCCGCCCATATCGCAATCGAGCGGGTCGAAATACTCATCCATCATCCCGAAATCCCGCGCCAGCGCCCGGATCAGCGAGGCATCCGCCCCCTCGCCCTTTCCGCGCGGCACACGGGCCAACGCGACCAGCAAATCCGTCGCCAACCGTCCCTCCGGCGACCCGCCGAAGATGTGCAGCCCGTCCCTGATCTGCGCCTCTTTCAAATCACAAAGATACGCGTCCAGCTTTGCCAGCGCTGCATCCTCATCATCCGCCGCGACCAGCCCCGCATCCTCATCAATCCCCGCCGTCGCCGTCAGCGCGCGTATTTCGCTGCGCAGCAGGTCAAGGCGGCGCGGATCAACACCGCTGGCCTCGTAATACTCATCAACCAACGCCTCCAAATCTTTCAGCGGACCATAGGTCTCCGCGCGGGTCAGGGGCGGGGTAAGGTGGTCGATAATCACCGCCGCTGTCCGCCGTTTCGCCTGCGTTCCCTCGCCCGGATCATTGACGATAAAGGGATAAAAGTGCGGCGTTGCACCGATCACCGCTTCGGGAAAGCATTCCTGCGACAGCGCCAGCGCTTTGCCCGGCAACCACTCCGCATTGCCGTGTTTGCCCAGATGGATCAGCGCATCCGCCGCAAACGGCCCGCGCAGCCAGGCGTAGAATGCCAGATAGTTATGCGGCGGCACGAGGTCCGGCGCGTGGTATGTTTCTTTCGGATCAACATTATACCCGCGCGCGGGCTGTATCCCGACAACAGCACCCCCGAAGCGCAGGATCGACAGCGCGAACGCCCCGTCCGCCACAAACGGATCATCCGCAGGCTTGCCCCACCGATCTTCGATCTTCAGCCGCATATCCCACGGCAACGCGGCATAGAAGGTCTGATAATCCTCCAACGACAACCGCTCGCCGCCCTCCCGCTGCACACGGTCGGTCAGCCAGTTCGTCGGCCCGGCTTGTATCCGCGCCATCAGATCAGCACTGTCATCCGGTGCGCCTTCGACGACATATCCGGCCCCGTCCAGCGTATTCAGCAGATCAACGCAGCTTTGCGGCGTATCAAGTCCGACCCCGTTCGCGAGCCGCCCGTCACGGTTAGGGTAGTTCGCGAGGATAATCGCAACATGCTTCTCCGCATTGCTTTTGCGCCCCAATCGCGCCCATGCGGCGGCCAGCGATGCGGTGAACGCCACGCGGTCCCCTTGCGCGCGATAGGCGGCGATGCGGCACTGTGTGGCTTCGTCAAAATACGCCTCGCCCTTAAAGCTGACCGCGCGGGTCAGGATGCGGCCATCCACTTCCGGCAGCGCCACATTCATCGCAATATCCCGCGCGCCGAGGCCGTTCAGCCCCGTGACCCACGCTTCTTCGGTCCCGCCGGAGAACACCGCTTGCAGCACAGGCACGCCCGGCGCATCCAGCGGGGTCGGCTCATGCGTCGCCGATTGCGGCGAGGACACCGCGAATCCGGTCGCGTTCAGGATCACCGCCGGAGCCGCCTCCCCGAATATCTGTGCCAAGGTCGCCGCCGAGACAGGATCTTTCAGCGAGGCGACGAAGATTGGCAGCGGGTTCATCCCCTCCTGCATCAACGCGCGGACGAAGCGGTTCACAGGGTTCAGCCCCGCCCCTTGCAGCAGCGCGCGGTAGAACACAATCGGGACCACAGGCGCATCATCACGCCGGTGCGGCTTGAGATCATCCAGCGACGCGATCCCCGCGCCGGGCCAATAAATCCCCGCCCTGAGCAATGGCCGCGCCGGATCGGGGCGACCTGCTTCACCGGCAACCATCGCCCGCGCCATGCGCAGCATATTGGCGGCGTTTTCCGGCCCACCCTCAACAAAGTAAGCCCACAGCGCGTGCCAGTCCTCCTCGGAAACAGAGGAAGCCTGCCGCAGCGCCTCGTCCGGCTTATCATCCCCCGGCAGGGCGGCAAACAACACCCCGGCCTCACGCAAACGGGCGGAAAACTGCTCTAAACCATAGGTCCAATACCCCTCACCCCCCAAAACCCGCGCAATCACCAGCTTGGATTTCAGCGCGGTTTGATCGAGGTACAGATCAACCGACATCGGATGGTTCAAGTGCATCAGCGACGCCAGTCGCAGGGACGGGGCTTCATCCTCCAACGTCCCGCGCGCCTCGGACAGCGCCGCGAGTTCCGTATCGGCTGCCGAGATAATAATCACATCGGCGGGCGTCTGGCCAAGATCTACCGCCTCCGACCCGTCCGAAATCTCACCGGGCTGCGCAAGAAGAAGATGCATTCAACGACCGATCCAAAGGGCGGGCATCACGCTGGAACGTTCGCCGCAGTTTTTGGTGACACTGCCCAGCACGGCCGGAAATTCGGGCTTTTCACCCGCATGTATCGCATCCAGATAACTGACGATGGAGGCCACTTTCTCCTCCGGCGTGTCGCCCTCGCTTTGCGGTGAGACGCCGATGACATGCAAGAAGCACGGGCAAACCTTACGCGCCTTCTGCGCCCCGCCCTCACGCAAATCCGCCTCGCTCAGAGATGCCGCAAAATCCGGCGCTTTTTCTTTCAGCAGTGCCACGCGCGAATCCGTGACATCGTTCAGGCAGTGCCGGATAAACGCCGTCCCCGCTTCGGACACAGGGGCTTCATCCGCCACTGCCGATGCGGGGATCAGCGCCAGTGCGAATACAAGCGCCCTCATACCATCGCCTCCCGAATTGCCGCCTCATCAAGACCGTGCATCCCGATGACCACCAGCGCACTCTCACGCGCATCACTGCCGAACGGACGGTCGAAATAGGTCTCAATACGCGGGCCGACCGCTTGCAACACCATCCGCATCGGCTTGCCTGTCACCGCAAGAAAACCTTTAACCCGCAGCACATCATGCGCCCGGATCACGGCTTCAACTTTCGCTTTGAAAGCTTCCGGATCAGCGATCTCGCCCATATTCACGACAAAGCTGTCAAACTCATCATGGCCGTGCTCATGCTCATGGTGATGATCGTCGTGATGGTCATCACCCTCGTCATGGTGGTGATGATGGTGGTGGATTTCATGACGCGCGGAAATATCGTCTTCCGCACCCGCGACAAGCCCCAGCAACACATCCGGCGACAGCCCGCCAGCACCCGAACGGATCAACTGCACCCCTGCACGGGTGCGGGTTTGCAGCTTGCCGACTGTCTCATCCGCACTGCCCTTCTCCATCGCATCGGTCTTCGAGATCACCACGATGTCCGCACAGGTCAGTTGATCCTCAAACAGTTCGGACAGCGGTGTTTCGTGGTCGATGCTGTCATCCGCCTCCCGCTGGCGCGTCACCCGATCCTCATCGGCGGCAAAGCGCCCATCGGCCAGCGCGGGTCCGTCAACCACGGTGACAACGCCGTCAATCGTCGTGCGGGTGCGGATTTCCGGCCAGTTAAACGCCCTCACCAGCGGCTGAGGCAGCGCCAGCCCCGACGTTTCAATCACGATATGGTCGGGTGGATTCTCACGCCCCAGCAGCTTCTCAATCGTCGGCACAAAATCATCTGCGACAGTGCAGCAGATGCAGCCGTTCGACAGCTCGATCACATCATCTTCGGTACAGGTCGCATCGCCGCAGCCCTTAAGCAATTCGCCATCCACACCAATATCGCCAAACTCGTTGATGATAAGTGCGATGCGTTTGCCATTGGCTTGTTGCAGCATATTGCGGATCAGCGTCGTCTTGCCCGCGCCGAGAAAGCCGGTGATGACGGTTGCCGGTATCTTCTGGTTCATATCGCTTACCTCTTGAGTATTCGTCCGGCGAGGCGGAGGCGGTCTTCCCACCCTGCCCGCTCCAATTCGCAATCGGTGTGTTCTTCTTCTGGCCATCCGATGCATAAATACGCGATCAGCGACCAGTTGTCCGGTGCGGCAAGGTCGCGGCCCAGTTGTTCAGGGTCAAGGATCGAAACCCAGCCCATACCTAACCCCAAGGCACGCGCCGCCAGCCACATCTGCATCACGGCGCAGACGACGGAATAGCGGCGCATCTCCGGCATCGTGTTGACGCCGAGACCACTGCCCTGTGACGTCGCCTCGTCACAGAAAACCGCGAGATGGACAGGCGCTTCGTTCAGT
>CALDZQ010000163.1 GCA_937944035.1 uncultured Neomegalonema sp.
AAATCACCATCGGAGGCAATCGGAAAGCCCGCCTCGATCACATCAACGCCCATCTCATCCAGCAGCGCCGCGATCTTGATTTTCTCGTCCAGCGTCATCGTCGCGCCGGGGGATTGCTCACCATCGCGCAGGGTCGTGTCAAAAATCACAACACGGTTTTGCGGGTTCGGATTCGTGTTTTCTGCCTGAGAAGTCATCTCATCGCCTGTAAATCTGGAATATCAAAAAGGTGTGTTTGGTGCGCATCTGCTCCCCTGAGCGCCGCACCACGAATGGCGCGCTCAGAGGCGGATAAGTAGAAGGAGGCTATTCTGGCGGGCTACCGTGTACATAGCTGTAAAAATGCAGAGATGTCGGGCCGTGTCAACAGCGGAAAGGTTGGTTTTTATTGAGCCGACCCTGTTTGGGGGCGACAGGCACCGCTCAAACCGAGATAAAGCTCTCAGATTGAAATCTTTGATGCTCAAAAAAACCGCAGGACATCATCAAATTTTGAGCGAAAAATCTCACCCGAAAAAAGTCCTGCGGATTAATCTAATATTTTAGATAATCGACTTAGGGGCTTGAATTTGTTGCTCTTGCGGTACGCTGAAATCAGCGTGAACCGGATCAGGGAAGTGATCCAGCGTTGCGCCGGTGGCGGCATCAATCCCGATCCCGATCACGCCTCCCGCGAGGATGTTCCCGGCCATTGCGCCTGCACCATTTGCGGCGAAATCTGTCACAACTGCGATTTCACGGGTTTCACCGTTTAGTCCGAACGTGGCGGTGAATTCCTGACGACGCTCGAAAATCATCATGCACGGCGTTGTGCAGGCTTGGCCCGTGCTGGTCGTCACTTTTGCACCGGAAGGCACAGAGCTAAAGCTGACTTCATTTGTTGATCCGCGTGTGATCGAGGCGCAGCCTGCGGTAACGGTCGACAGCATAAGCAGGGTCAGAAAAGTGCGGTTGGTTTTCATAAATTCTTGCCATTAGGTTGTGTGTGGATCGAAAAGTTTCAACTACGACTTTACGCTGAACATCAGCACACAGTCAAAATCTAAATTCACTCTTCGGTCGCAATGCGGCTCATTTCAATCGCGTGATCCGCCATCGGTCCCAGCACATCAACAACCGTCGCCTCCGAGGGTTTAATGGCGCGGAAAGCTTCGTGGACGCCGCCATCGGTCAGATTGCGTTCAACCACCAACAGCGTGTTGGGTGCGTGTTCCTCGCATAATTCTGCCATATGGCGTAGTTCTTCCTCGGCCACGGGCAGCGCCGCTTCCAAATCGGGCGCGCCGTAAAACGAGACAAAATGCGCGGCCAGCCCCATCGCCAGCGCGTCAATTTCAGACGCCTCAATCTCTGCCGTTGCCACGAATGTCGACCGCCCGAAAGTTTCCACCGACAGCCAGCCGTTGCGGAAAGCCTGACGCTTTTTCCCCGTCAGATCGTCTTCCGCCCAGTTCGAGAACGCAAATGCACCGGAAATGCACCATTCTCCGGAATCTGCGGCGCTTTCAAATACGTTACCGTCTGACTCATCAAACCGGATGCTGCGGGCGAGTTTCATTTTATGCGCTCCAAAGGCCAGCGACGCGGTTTCGCGAGCGCTTCAATCAGAGCTGATACCGTGACAGCGTCGCCCTGTTTTCGCAAGAGCCCGCCATGCTCGTCCAGCCCGACAAACCCGTCTTCCCCGCGCCCTTCGGCACGGGCCAGCCATGCCTCGAACACCGGGCGTGTGCCGTCATCCTGCCAGCGGTTGATCCAAACCAGCGTATGTCGCGACCAGCTTTCCAACAGGCGAATGCGGCTGAGATGGCCGCACCCTTCTTCGGCAAGTGCCGTTGTATCAAGCTGATAGCCGGGGTCGCTCACATCCGATGTCAGCGCCAGTGCCATGCCGATCACCAGCCATTCCGGCACAACCTCCGGATCATCCGTCGGGGCGGCAACCTGAAAAACGCCGCACTGCGCGCCGTTCACCTTGATAATGTCCGGCCATGCGTGCAACAGCCCGACCTCCGGCGGGGCCAGCGCACCGAGGCAATCATTGAACCCGTTCGCAACCGCAAACAGCACGGGCAGCGCGTCCGCAAGCGATTCCTCCGGCCCCAGCACAATCGCCGCCCGCATCACATCATCATCCGCAGACCAGTACAGATCCCCGACTTCCGCCCGCGCCGTCCCGGCATCCGCGACCGCTTTGTCGAACGGATCAACGCTGGCCGGAACCTCCACCCCGCGCAGCAGCGGGGGAAAGTGCGGCTGGGTTCCCTCCGGCGGGGATTCGGGATCGTAACCGATTGTCACGCGCCCACCTTCTCCGTTGCCGCAATCACACCGGCTGCGATCTGGCGGAAACGCTCGGATTGCGGGCTTTTCGGCTTCGAGACCACAATCGGCGTCCCTCCGTCCGAAGTCAGGCGGATGTCTATATCAAGCGGAATTTCGCCCAGGAAAGGCACATTCAGCTTCTCAGCCTCCGCCTTCGCGCCGCCATGCCCGAAGATATGGGCCTCGTGGTCGCAGTTCGGACAGATATAGGTGCTCATATTCTCAATCATGCCGATCAGCGGCACATTGAGTTTCGTAAACATATCAATGGCTTTCTTCGCATCGATCAGCGCCACATCCTGCGGCGTAGAGACGATCACGGCCCCGTCCACATGCGCTTTCTGACACAGGGTCAGCTGCACATCGCCCGTACCGGGCGGCAGATCGACGATCAGATAATCCAGCTTGCCCCACTGCACCTGCCGCAACATCTGCTGCAACGCGCTCATCAGCATCGGCCCGCGCCAGACGACGGATTGATCGTCCTCCAGCATAAATCCCATCGACATTACAGTGACGCCATAGTTGCGCAGCGGCAAAATAGTCTTGCCGTCCGGCGTCGAGGGCCGCCCCGAAACGCCCAGCATACGCGGCTGTGAGGGACCGTAGACATCCGCATCCAGCAATCCGACCTTCTTGCCCTGCGCGGCCAATGCCAGCGCGAGGTTGGCGGAAACCGTGGATTTCCCGACGCCGCCTTTGCCGGACCCGACGGCGATAATCTTGTCGATTCCCTCAATCCGGCCCGTATCGGTGGAGGTTGGAATCGGCTTGTCGCCGGGCTTCGCGCGGCCCAGATCGGGCGGCGGGCCTTTGGCGCTGAACGACGGCGGGGCGGGTTGCGGGGCGCTGCCCGGCTGATCGGAATGCGCGGTCAGCACGACGGTGGCCGAAGACACCCCGTCCAGCGCCTTCACCGCGTCCTCAGCGGCCTTGCGCAGCGGCTCCAAAGCCGCACCACGCGCGGGATCAACCTCCAGCGCAAAGCCGACTGCGGCGTTTTTCACCACCAGACCGGAAACCATCCCTGCGGAGACAATATCAGTGCCTTTGGCCGGATCGGTAATCCGGGAAAGCGCTTCAAGAACAACGTCTTTACTCACATCGCTCATGCGCTGTCACCAAGGCTGATCTCGCCCTCGACCGTGTTCACTTCCTTGCCGTCGATCATCAGCACCATCTTCGCGCTGACCGCGCCGCCATTGCCGGCCTCACGCGCAGTTCTGGTCGCTTCTTCAATGGCTTGCTGCGAAGTGACGCCAACGCGCTTTAAGTATTTGCGCAGTGACATATTGAATCCGTCGTCGGACATGTTCCGTTTCCCCCATAACGATGTTGCGGACCCTTACCACAGGCAACCCGGCAAGGCGACAATACAGTGACATCTAACGTCCGGAACGATGCCATCAAACTGCCTAGACAGGTATGCTGTGACGCGAGACCACAAGACACATATCAACCATATTCCTGAATGAGAAAACACCCTTTCCGTCAGGGCGTTGCATTGCTATTCGCCGTATAAAGTGGGATTTAAGACACATGTCCCGAACGATTCTCGTCCTTTATGCTCATCCGCGTCCTGAACGGTCCGTTGTCAATCGCAGGTTGAAGCGTGTCGCGGAGGGAATCAGTGGCGTGACGGTCGCTGATCTCTATGCGGAGTATCCGACTTTCGACATCAATGTCCTGCGTGAGCAGGAGCGCGCGGACGCGCATGACGTGTTGATATTCCAACATCCGGTTTACTGGTTCTCCTCGCCGTCTCTGGTCAAGGAATGGGTCGACCGGGTCGTCACATTCGGTTGGGCGCTTGAGAAAGAGGCTTTGCGCGGCAAAATCTACCTTCACGCTGTCAGCACGGCGGCTTCGCACGGCGTTTTCGCGAAGGAAGTCACCGGGCGCGCGGCCCTGCGCGCGCATTTCTCATCTTTCGAGACGATGGCGGGCCTGTGCGGAATGCGCTACCTGCACCCGTTTTCCCTGTTCCGCGAGATTGAGGACGAAAGCCGCAAGGACCGGCTGGATTACCACGCGGCCGACTACGCCACGCTTTTGCGTGACTTGAGGGATGAAAAACTTGATCTCGCACAGCCCTATCGTAAGCAGATGGTGGCCAAGTAATGGAAGTTCTCAGCACGATCCTCCCGTATCTTCTGGCGGCGGTAATTGTTGTCCCCATCGCCAACCGGATCGGTTTGGGATCGGTATTGGGCTATCTGATCGCCGGAGTCGCGCTTGGTCCGGCTTTGGGGGTTCTGACCGATAACACCGTTGATTTACAGCATGTCAGCGAGTTCGGCGTCGTGATGATGCTGTTCCTGATCGGTCTTGAACTGCGCCCGAAAGAGCTGTGGCACATGCGGGCGCAGTTGTTGGGGCTGGGCGGTTTGCAAGTCGTGCTGAGCATCATCGCGATTGCCGGAATCCTGTGGTTCTGGGGCTTTGATGTGCGGGTCGGGGTGACATTGGGCATGATCCTCGCCCTGTCCTCGACCGCCATCGTTCTGCAAACGCTGCAAGAGCGTAATTTAGAGCGGCGCACGGGGGGCAGGGCGGCTTTCTCGGTTCTGTTATTCCAGGACATCGCCGTCATCCCGATGCTGGCCCTGATGCCGCTGCTGGTTGTTGCGCACAGTCATGCGGGCGACGGGGATCATTCGCACGAGGCGGCGGGGCACGGCATCAACCTGCTTGCGGGCTATCCCGCATGGGCGCACGCCTTGGGCATTTTGGGCGTGATCGCCGCGATTATTCTCGCGGGTCGTTTCTTCGCTTATCCGCTGTTTCGCTTTATCGCTTCAGGGCGGTCGGGCGAGATCTTCACCGCTGCGGCCCTGGCCCTGGTAATCGGCACGTCGATGCTGGTCAGTGCGGTTGGCCTGTCCCCCGCCTTGGGCGCATTTCTCGCGGGTGTGGTTCTTTCCGGCAGCGAATACCGCCATCAGCTTGAAAGCGACATCGAGCCGTTCAAAGGGCTGTTGCTGGGCATCTTCTTCGTCTCGGTCGGGGCGGGGGTCGATTTCGGTCTGCTCTCGGCGCAGCCCGTACTGATCCTTGGGCTGGCATTCGGCCTGATCGCCCTGAAAGCCCTGATCCTCGCCATACTTGCTGTGGGATCGCGCATGTCTTTGCGGGACAGCTGGCTGTTCACGCTGGCCTTGCCGCAAGCGGGCGAATTCGGTTTTGTGCTGGTCGGCCTTGCCTTGTCCATCGGTGCGCTTGCGGGGGATTTGGCAAAGATCGTCACGCTCGTCATCGCGCTAACAATGTTCCTCACGCCCTTGCTGTTCATCCTTTACGAGAACGTGATCGAACCCCGGCTTGGGCAAAAAGCCGTTGCCCGTGAAGCGGACGAGATCGATCGTCAGGGCGTGGTTATCATCGCCGGACTGGGGCGTTTCGGACAGATCGTCAACCGCTTGCTCCGCTCGGACGGGATTGAAACGGTGGTTCTCGACGATGATGCGCAACAGCTTGATACGTTGCGGAAATTCGGCATTCAGGCGTATTACGGTGACGCGTCGCGGGTATCACTATTAGAGGCGGCGGGCATCGCCCGATCCAAAGTCTTCGTCGCCGGGTTGCGCGATACGCAAAAGCAGGTCCAGATGGTCTCGCAGGTGCGACAGCGCTGGCCGCATGTCCACATCATCGCCCGCGCCACAGACCGTGCGGCGGCGTATAAAATATCCGATGCGGGGGCGCAAACGGTTGTGCGGGAATTGCTGTCGGGATCGCTGGAGGCCGGAAAAGCCGCACTGACACAGCTTGGAACCCACCCGTACCGCTCCGAACGCATCGCAACCGCGTTCCGCAACCATGACGAGGAGATGTTCCACGCTTTGCGCACGCTCTGGACAACGGATTTCGACAACAACAGCGATTACGTCGCCGCCGCCCGCGCCCGATCCGAACAGTTGAACGATGTTTTGCGGTCAGACTTTGCCCACGAGCCGGAATCCGACGATTGGGCGTTACAAGCGGCTGAACGTTTTGACAGGGATGAACGTGATCCCGACAGCGAGGACGCTACGCGTTCGTGACCTCGGTTTCGACTTTTGTGAACATTGAAACGTATTCAACGCCCAAAACCTGAAATGCCACAATCATCGCAGCCGCTAACATCGCAGCGATGAGGCCGTATTCAATGGCTGTTTGACCGGACTCGTCGTGAAAAAAGCGCTTCAGCATGTTTGCTCTCCCTATAGTGTATGATTATGTCAGTCAGTGATTGACGGCATATGAATCGCTTAACCGCTAGACATGGAAAACTATCAAAACTGAAGAAATTTTTCTCGGAATTTTGTGTAAATTCAGCGTTATGCTTAACCGTTGCAAAGTAGACGTTAGAACATCTGCAACGATCACTGTATCGGTGTGCATGTTTTAAGTTTTATCGTGATTACCGGGCCGCGAGGATGTGTCCGCTTCGCTTGAAATCGCTCTCAATAATAAATACCCCGCTATTCATCATGGTTTACAGGTAATGCGAAAATGAGCCGGTTCATTATACAGCCCGACCCGTCCCTGCCACGTCTGACCCGTCAGGTCACAGGATTGGACCACACGGGCGCAAGCGTTGACCTGCGCGTGGTCGAGGAACGCCCCCTGACCATGTTCCTCAATGCGCAAGAAATCGTCACCGCCATGACCATCGGCGACTATCCCGAAGAACTCGCCATCGGCTATCTGCTCAATCAGGGGATGCTGCACAGCGATGATGTGCTGACAGGTGTTGATTACGACGAGGAACTCGAAACCGTGGTCGTCCGCACCGAGCGCCCCACGGATTACGAGGAGAAACTTAAAAAGAAAACCCGCACCTCCGGCTGTGCCGTGGGCACGGTATTCGGCGATATGATGGAAACGCTGGAGGGGCTGACCCTTCCCGCCGCGCCCTTGCGCGCGAGTTGGCTTTATAAACTCGCCAAGGAGATCAACACCGTCCCCTCCCTCTACCTCGATGCGGGCGCCATCCACGGCAGCGTTCTGTGCCGCGAAGATCAGGCGCTGGTCTATATGGAGGATGTCGGGCGGCATAACGCGGTCGATAAAATCGCGGGCTGGATGTTCCGCAACAACGCCGTCGGGGCCGATCATCTGCTCTATACAACGGGTCGCCTGACCTCCGAAATGGTCATCAAGACCGCCAGCATGGGCATCCCCATCCTTGCCTCGCGCTCCGGCTTCACCGCGTGGGGGGTCGAGATCGCCCGCGAGGTCGGCCTGACCCTGATCGGCCGGATGCGCGGCAAACGCTTCGTCTGCCTCTCCGGTGCGGAGCGCCTTATCCTTGATGCCGATCCAGACAGTGTCGAGGATGAAAGCCCCAAACACCGCCGTAAATCCTCCGGCGAGGGCTAAGCCGTGGACTTCTCCCCCATGCGCGCGGATGAACAATCGCAAGTCATCGCCCTCTGGCAAGCCTGCGATCTGACCCGCCCGTGGAACGACCCCGCCGCCGACATCGCGCTGGCACGGGGCCGCGCCTCATCTGATATTCTGCTCGCCCGCGAAGGCGGTGAAGTCATCGCGACAATCATGGTCGGCGAAGACGGCCACCGCGCCTGGGTCTACTACCTCGCCGTAGCCCCCGCCCGCCGCCGCCAGGGCATCGCCCGCACAGCAATGGCCGCCGCCGAAGACTGGGCCAAGGCGCGCGGAATGCCGAAAATGCACCTGATGGTCCGGCTGGAGAACACCGCCGTCATCGCTTTCTACGAGTCCCTCGGCTATGAGGACGGCGCGTGCGTGATGATGCAAAAGTGGCTCGACGCCAAAGGCGCGGCGCTTTACCGTGCGGGTGCGAAGCAGGGGGCATAGATGACACTACTCATTCTCGGACTGGGGCTGTTCGTACTCGGCCACCTCGGCACGACCGTCTTCGCCACCCAACGCGCCACACTGGCCGCGCGCACGGATGAGACCATCTGCCGCCTGATGGCGCTTGGCGTGCTGATGGGGTCGATCTACCTGATGGTGCAGGGCTGGCGCGCGGCGGATACCACGGTCTTGTGGGCCGCCCCCGATTGGGCGCGCGCCGTCGTCGTTGCCCTCATGCTTCCCACCCTGATGCTCTATTTCGGCGGCGCACCCGGATCGGCGATCAAATCCCGCATCCGCCACCCCCAGTTCACCGCCGTCAAGCTATGGGCGCTGCTGCA
>CALDZQ010000164.1 GCA_937944035.1 uncultured Neomegalonema sp.
AATCGAAAACTTCTTCGGAAAGCTTAAGGAATTCAAACGCATCGCTCTACGAAGCGACAAGACAGATTGCAGCTTCAGCGCAATGATCTACGCCGTCGCTGCAATCATCAATGCAAAATGATACTCAACAAGCCCTAGAGCGATTGCAAGGGCAATGGGTTCATTGCCCGACTAGGAAGTCACGCCAAAACGACCACATAGAGCGTTTGAAACGATCAATGATCGTGGAAACACGATTGAGTCTCAGTCGTTATCTGTCAACCCCGCCCCGGCTCCGGCGAGGCGTGATGCCTCGGTAGCGGGGACGTAGGTACGGTGGGCAAATCCGTCGAGAATCGCCCAATCCCAATCGTCAACCTGACAGGCTTCACGCCCCGGTGGCCGCAGGTGTTCGGCTGCAATGCAAGGGGCGCTGTGGAAAGCTGTACCAACCTTCGACAACATTGCCGCATCCTCGCCGATCCACAGCCCTTGCGGCATACAAATGGCGGAAAATCCGTCCCACCGCACCGAGACAGGTTGGCCCAATGCCTCGGAAGCCCGTCCCGCTTGCGGTAACATCAACAGCGGCCAGGCCACTTCGCTGGCCGACATCCCGCCCTGTTTGGCCATCTGCACCGCCCGATCCGCCAGCGCCGCCCCGAACGGCAAAGGACAAATCGGCTTATCCGCACACCAAGGCCCGGCCTCCTCAGGCACGGTCAGTTTGCAGCTCCGCGCACCGGAGAATAATTCCGCCAGCACTTTCGGCCCCGGCAGCCCATACGCCGCCAGCCAGCGCGCCGCACGGCCCGCTTCCTCGGCAATGCCCCACGCGCAGCCCGCCCCGCGCGCCGCTTTCCGGCATTGCGCATCGATCTCGGCCAGCGAATAAACCGTCGCGCTCATGCGACTGCCTCATCGGCGCAAACCGCAGCGGCGAGGGCGGGATAGGCCCAGTCATCGTCGGGAAAACCGGCCAATTCGTGCGGGTACGGCGCGTTCTGGAACATGCAAATCCGCACCCAGCGATCCGAGCGCGGATCAAAGCGGTTTGCCCCGAAAAACGCCAGCTTACACCGCAGCATATCAATCGGCAGCATTGTCGCGTCGATCAGATTATCGCGGATTTCCGCATAAGGCCGCACGGCCGAAATCTGTACCCGCCGCACCACATGGCGGTGTTCGGGATGGGCCAGCAGAAAATCCGCCAACAGCGCACTGCTCTCATACGCCTCCAGCGCATCGGCCAGCGCACGGATGTCACGCCCGATTGCGAGGGGCTGTTCCAGGTCGGCACCGTCCTCGGCATGACGCTCGCCCAAACGCGGTTCAAGTTTTTCTTCCGAGACATACCAAAACCGCGCACAATGGGCGTCCTTGTCGTAATCGACATTCAAGGCCCAGCCGTAGCGTTTATTCATATGCCCCTTGAACCTGCCGATGTCCTGATTGCCGTCGATACGGAACGTCTCGTATTCATCGACCTTCATACCCATCGCCAGATCATCAACCAAGTCGCCGTAAGGTTCGAGCATCAGCGAGACAAGCTGCTCTTGGCCTTCCGGCGACAAAACTTCCTCCGCCCAGCGATACAGGCGGTCCCAAGGGTATTTGCCCCCCAAAGGATGCCCTTCAAGATAGGCTTCCAGCGCGCTGAGATCATTGCGCAGCCGGGCAAGCTTCAACACCTGAATCGGATGTTCCGAGTGCCAGCCCCGCACATTCGCCGCCGCCCGCTTGAGCAAATCGGCAAAGAGCGCCCGCGCTTCCATGCCCGCCTCCGGCACAGCCCGCACCCGCGCCAATGCCGTCTCCTTCGCCTCGATCCACGAATTGAGCAACGCCGGATGCGTTACCAAAAACGGGGCCATGCCCAGCCCCGTGGAGTTGCCGACCCCGATGCGCCGCCGCAGCGCAGGCTCAATCGTAACCGCCTGCGCCCCGCCTTTGGCCCGCGCCATATGCTCCACCAGGTCGAGCGTGAAAGTGCGGATCAGCCAGACGGTCAGCATCTCGATATGGAAGGGAGCGGACATCAGCGGCCTGTCGAGCAATTTCACCCGATCCGCCGCCCCGAACTTGCCGGACCCGTAAACGGCGGTTGTGCGCATCAGATAGCCTACCGTTTCGACCTGCTCAGCATCCGGCTGCTCCCCGCCCGCCAGTCGCTCGACCACATGCCGCCACAGCCGGACCGAGCGGTTGGCGCGGGACAGGGTCAACTCGTTATCCGAAATCCGCCCCGCCTCTTGCAGCGGCACATTCGCCTCCAGGCGTTCAATATCGGCCTCAGCCGGCTGACCATCAAACAGCGTGAAGGTCGAATCCCACGCCGTTGCAATCACCCGGTCACTGCGCATTTCATCCGGCAGATCGTGGGCAAAGGCCACCAATGAATAGGTTTTACGCGGCCCCTTGGCCGCATACACCGCCCGACCGACGCCATGCGCATCAATGTCAAAAAGTGTCCGCTCGACGGTCCAGCCCTCGGCCTTGAGCCGCCGCAGCAGGGTGCGCATAAAGGACAATCGCGAGGGATGCGCCGATCCCATCCGCTCCAGCCGCATGACCGTGTCAGGGGAACGCATGGACAATGGCGCGTCTGCATGTGGAATCGCTTGCACAGGAACCTCGCTTCCCCAAAAACCTCACGACACATCGCCATATTTATACACTTGCCGCAAGGTCGGAAATAAACGCAGATTGCATCACATTTAATCCCGCACAATCGCGACCGGAAAGCAGGCTCAATTTTTCTAAATCGAAATAATTCCGTGAAAACAATTATTTATACTTATACCGCTTGAGATGCGATTGTTATAAGCGGAACTCTGTGCCAGTGTGGAACACTTAACAGGGAGCTTATCATGCGCGCACGGGGCAATCTCACAACGAACCAGTACAAATCCGGTGGTCAGCGCGTAAACACTTTCGCGCTTGAGCTGCCATCGGCCCAAGGTAACAGCAGCATCAGAGGCAGCACCAGTACCGGGGAAGGCGGGTATTCAAATGTTGAAATATCTGCTCAATCCACGCTTATCGAGATGGCGAATGAACCGGGCAGCAGCACACTCAAGATGCGACTCGCACAAGAAGGTGTGAGCCTCACAGATGATTCTGACGTTGGTCCGGACAAGCGGTTTAAGACTTTTTCCGAAAAGCTCGCCTTCGTGATGAAGCTCAAGCTCAGCTACTTAATGGCGATAACCATGTCGATGGTCAGTTCCAGCGGATGGGGTCCATCAGGGAGCGATGCGGACGTGGATAAGGCCCGCGCGGAACTGTTCGGGCCTGAAGGCCCGATGCGGCGTGGCGATTCTGAGGGGTCAGCACAACGCGGCAATGGTGCAAGCCCCCCGCAGCGCGGCAACACTCCAGCACCGGACAGAAAACCGGAGCAGGCTGAAAAGATAGACGGATAACCGCACTGCGTCCCGCCCATTCGACTTGTCCCGCCCATTCGATTTGTCGCGGCGTTTACCGCCAGGACATTCCAGATAATTCTGGCGTCATCCCGCGCCCCAGCTTTACACTGGCGGTGACGCAATCACGCCGGGACAAAACACCATGACCGATACCCCCCGTTTCGTGCATCTCGGCCTGCATTCGCCCTACTCGATTCTCGAAGGCGCGAACACGATCAAGAAACTGGCGGGTATGTGCCGTGATAACGGTATGCCCGCGCTGGCCATTACCGATACCGACAACCTGTTCGGCGCGCTGGAATTCGCGGAAACGCTGGCCAAAGATGGCATTCAGCCGATTATCGGCTGCCAGATTTCCCTGCGCTACGCAGAACCGAAAACCGTCCATGACAAGCCTGTTGCCCCCGCCCGCATCGGCCTGATCGCGCAATCTGAACGGGGTTACGAGAACCTCATGGGCCTCGTTTCCCGCGCCTATATGGCCACCGACACGGGCGCGGTCGTCCACATTACCCGCGATGATCTGGCCGCTTCAAATGAGGGCTTGATCTGTATGACAGGCGGACCGAATGGTCCGGCAGGGCGGATGATTCAGCAAAATCACACTGGCGATGCCAACGCTCATCTCGACTGGCTGCAATCAGTGTTCGGAGATCGGCTTTACGTCGAAATTCAGCGCCACGGCCCCTTCCCCGAAGGCGAACGCCTGACCACAATCGAAGCCGCAACCGAACCGGCGTTCCTCGACTGGGCTTATGCGAATGACGCGGCAATCGTAGCCAGCAACGACGTTTATTTCCCCGCCCGCACCATGCACCGCGCCCATGACGCCCTGCTGTGCATCGCCGGAGGGCGCTATATCTCGGAGGAAGACCGCCGTCGTGTAACACCGGAGCACTACTTTAAGACCACCGACGAAATGGCCGCCCTGTTCGAAGACCTGCCTGAAGCCATAGACACCACGGTCGAGATTGCCCGCCGCTGCCACTACCGCCCCTTGCTGCGTGATCCCATCCTGCCGAAATTCGCCGAGGATGAAATTGAGGAACTGCGCCGTCAATCCCATGCGGGCCTGAAAGAACGCCTCGCATTTGAGCCACCGGCGGAGGACATCGCGGTTTACGAAAAACGTCTCGATTACGAGTTGGAAGTCATCGAAGGCATGGGCTTC
>CALDZQ010000165.1 GCA_937944035.1 uncultured Neomegalonema sp.
AGGTCATCAAGTCGGGTGAGGCCATTGGCGAGGCATCCGCGCTCAAGATGGTCTATGCGGGCCTGACCAAGGGGACATGGACGTTGCAAACGGCTGTCCTTCTCGCGGCGCAGCGCCTTGGGGTGATTGATCCGCTGCTTGAAGAGTTTGAATTCAGCCAGAAAAGTCCGCTGGATGCGATGCGGGCGCGGGTTCCTTTCTTGCCCGCTGACTCCGCGCGCTGGGTGGGGGAGATGGAGGAAATCGCGGCGACATTTGCCTCGGCGGGGGTCAGTCCGGGCTTCCATGACGGCGCGGCGGATGTTTTCCGCATCCTCGCGCAAACGCCGTTCGCCGAAGAAACACGGGCGACGCTGGATCGGTCACGTACCCTAGAGGAAGCCTTGACCGTCTACGAAAAGTATGTGCCTTCCAAGGCTTGAGCGTTATGTAGATGGCCATAGACATTGCGGGAGGAAGTCATGATTGATCTTTACACTTGGACAACGCCGAACGGGCGCAAGATTTCCATCCTGCTGGAAGAACTGGGCGTTGAGTACACTGCGCATTCCATTGACATCGGGGCGGGCGACCAGAAAACGCCCGAATTCCTGAAAATCGCACCAAACAACAAAATCCCGGCGATTGTGGACCATGATAATGGCCTGAACCTGATGGAGTCAGGGGCGATTATGCTCTATCTGGCCGAGAAGTATGGTAAGTTCCTGCCGACTGAACCCCTCGCACGGGCGCGGGCGAATGAGTGGTTGATGTGGCAAATGGCGGGCTTCGGGCCGATGCTGGGCCAGACCCATGCGTTTCACCACTTCAACAAGGGCAAATCGGAATGGGGCGAAGATCGCTTCCTGACCGAGACGGCGCGCCTCTACGGTGTGTTAGACAAGCGCCTGAGCGGGCGTGATTACATCGTGGATGAGTATTCCATCGTCGATATGGCGTGCTGGCCTTGGGTCTCGCGCTATGAATGGCAGAGCATTGACCTCGCGAACTATCCGAATGTGCGCGCATGGTATCAACGTATCGCCGCCCGTCCTGCGGTTCAGGCCGGCTATCATGTGCCGAAAAAGATGGGCGAAATCCCTGCGGGGTGAACGCAAGAGGCGATAGATGAAAATTATTGTGAATGGCGAAACGCACGATGTTGCGGTTGCGCCCGATATGCCGCTTCTGTGGGTGTTGCGTGATGAGTTAAAACTCACGGGCACGAAATACGGTTGCGGCATCGCGCAATGCGGCGCGTGTACGGTGCATATTGACGGGGTCGCTGTGCGGTCTTGCCAGATGCCCATCGGTGATCTGGAAGGCGAGGTGACGACGATTGAGGGGCTTGGCCAACCGGAGACGCTGCACGCGGTTCAAGAGGCGTGGATCAAGCATCAGGTCGCGCAATGCGGTTATTGCCAATCCGGTCAGATCATGGCCGCTGCGTCTTTTCTGGATACCAACCCCGACCCCAATGACGAGGATATTGACCGCGCGATGAGTGCCAATCTTTGCCGTTGCGGCACGTATCCGCGCATTCGCGAGGCTGTCAAGACGGCGGCTTCCAGCCTGCGGGGGGCATGATATGGGCGCGTTGAAAACGATTGCACGGCGGACGTTTCTGATCGGCTCGGCGGCGATTGCGGGCGGGGTGGCGTTCGGCATTTACAAGGTGAAGCAAGATCCGGCAAACCCGCTGTTGGAAACCGCGAAATCCGGTGAAGCGGTTTTCAATCCGTGGGTGATGATTGATGGTGAACGGATTACGCTCATCACACCCCATACCGACCTCGGCCAAGGGGCGGAGTCTATGCAGGCCGCGCTGATCGCGGAGGAGTTGGACCTTGACTTCGGTCAGTTCGAGACGAGCGTCGGCGTTCCGGCCGCCGCCTATTGGAACACGGCAATGGCGGGGGATGCGGCGCCGTTCAAGTCGACGGATGACAGCTTTACCGCCGAAACGACACGCTCGGTTATGGGCGGCGTTTTCAAGCTGATCGGGATGCAGGGAACAGGGGGGTCAAGCTCGGTCCCTGACAGCTTTGACAAGCTGCGTATGGCGGGTGCGGTCGCGCGTGAGACGCTGAAAGCGGCGGTGGCAAAGAACTGGGATGTGCCGGTCGGTGAATTGAAGACGGCAGAAGGCACGGTAATTCTGCCCGATGGCACAGCGCTGAAATACACTGAGGTTGCCGCGCTGGCCGCTGAGATTGAGCCGGTTGAAGATGTTGCGCTGCGCGATCCTTCTGAGTGGCGCTTGATCGGGTCGCAAATGCGGCGGTTGGACATCGTCGGCAAGTCTACGGGTGCGTTGAAATACGGCATCGATCTTGATATTGAAGGGATGGTTCACGCGACGGTCAAGGTGAACCCGCGTCAGGGCGGCGTGATGAACGCTTATGATGCAAGTGATGCCGAAAAGATGTTCGGCGTTATCAAAGTCCTGCCCGTAACCAATGGCGTGGCTGTGGTTGCGGAGAACACCTGGTATGCGTTTCAGGCTGTGGATGCGATCTCATTCGATTGGGGCGCGGCCCCATATCCGGCGGAGCAGGCCGATCATTGGCTGGCGGTGGCGGATAGCTTTACCGGAGAACGCCTCGATAAAGTCTGGCGCGAGGATGGCGATCCGGATGCGGCGTTATCGGGCGATGTTGTGGAGGCGGAATACCGCGCGCCTTACCTCGCCCACGCGCCGCTGGAGCCGCTAAATGCCGTTGTGAAGGTGACGGAGGAGGGTGTGGATATATGGGTCTCGCACCAAATTCCTCGCATTGCGCAGCAGCAAGTCGCCGCGATAACGGGACATGAAACGGAGCAGGTCAAACTGCATGGCCAATATGCCGGCGGCAGTTTCGGGCATCGGCTGGAGTTTGATAACGTCAGGCTCGCGGCCGAGATTGCGAACCAAATGCGCGGCACTCCGGTCAAGCTGACCTACAGCCGTGAAGAGGATTTCGCCCATGATTATCCACGCCAGATCAGCATGGCGCGCGGACGCGGTGCGGTGAAGGACGGCAAGGTCGAAGCCTACGATCTCAGCATCGCATCCGTCTCCTCCTCAGCGTCACAAATCGGGCGTATCGGCATGTCGATGCCGGGACCGGATGCGCAGATTCCTGCGGGTGCGTGGAACCTGCCCTATGCGGTCCCGAATTTCAGAGTGTCAGCGTATCGCGTCCCCGAACTTGCGCCGACAAGCTCCTGGCGCTCGGTCGGGGCGTCTTCGGCGGGGTTTTTCGCGGATTGTTTGCTGGACGAGCTGATCCATGTGGCGGGTGCTGATCCGTTGGAGGAGCGACTGCGCCTATGTACGCATGACCTTGCCCGCAAAGCGTTGGAAGCGGTTGGTGAGATGTCGGTTTGGGGCGGCGATCTTGGTCCTGATCGCGGGCGCGGGGTTGCGTTTGTGAACTCTTTCGGTGTGCCCTGTGCCGAGGTCGTTGAGGTGACGAACACGCCGGACGGCATCAAAATCGATAAGGTCTTCGTTGCGGCGGAAGTTGGTACGGTGGTTGACCCGATTGCGTTCGACAATCAGGTCAAGGGCGGCGTCGTGTGGGCGCTGGGCCATGCCATGAACTGCGAGTTGACGTATGCGGATGGGATAGCGGAACAGTCGAACTACCACGCCTTTGAGGCAATGCGCATGTATCAATGCCCGCAAATCGAAGTGCGGGGGCTTGAAAACGGTGACTCTGTGCGCGGCGTGGGAGAGCCACCGGTTCCCCCGGCGGCGGCGGCGCTTGCCAATGCGATTTTCGCCGCGACCGGAAAGCGGCTACGTGAAATGCCGTTTAACAAGCATATCGATTTTGTCTGAGAGCGGGACAGCATGAGAAAAAGCATTATTCTGGCGATGGCTCTCCTCTCCGGCGTTGCTTTGGCATCGGAGCAGCACGGCTTGGTGGTGAATACACCCCCTGAAGGGTCGGTTACGCGCGAGGCCGGATTGCAAGCGTGGGAGCGTATTCACGCGGTCGTCTCTCACCCGCGATGCGCGAATTGCCATACGGACGAGCGGAACTTACCGATGTGGTCGGGGTCGGAATACGCCGATGCGCAGCCTCACGGGATGAATGTTCATGCCGGAGAAAGCCGGATCGGGTCGGAAACACTGGCGTGTCAGGCATGTCATGTAACCTCGAAACGCCCGAATACCGTGCCTCACGCGGCCCCTCATGCGGGGATGGACTGGCGGTTGGCTCCGGTGGAGTTTGTGTGGTTTGGCGTGGACGGCCCCGCGATCTGCGCGCAAATCCGCGATCCTGAACGCAATGGCGGGCGTGATGGTGCGGGTTTGGTCGAGCATATTACTCATGATGCGGAAGAAAAAGGCTTTATCACATGGGGCTTTAACCCCGGCGCAGGGCGCGAACCGGCTCCGGGTGGAATGCAAGCGCATCTAGAAGACATGATCCGCTGGGTCGCTGCCGATATGCCCTGTCCCGAAGATTAAGCAGTCCTCAGCCGGCCATGCCCGTCCGCTCGATCGGGACGTTGTCGATCAAACGGGTCTTGCCGAGCCTTGCGGCAGCGAAGATGCGGGCCTCTTTGCCGTGTTCGAGCCTGTTTACAATCGCCAATGTCGCGGAATCACGGGCTTCGATATAATCGATTTCCGAGAAACCAGCCGTCAACAGCGCTTTTGTGCAGGCTTCCAGCACACGGTCCAAATCAATGCCATGCGCGATATGGTCGGCGGATGCAAAGAGGGCGCGGTTCAGCTTGCCCGCGATTTTGCGTTCCTTCACGCTGAGATAGCGATTGCGGGATGACATCGCTAGACCGTCCGCCTCGCGCACTGTCGGACTTGAGGCGATGCGGATCGGCATGTCCAAATCGCGCACCATTTGCCGGATCGAGACCAGTTGCTGCCAGTCTTTCTCGCCAAACACCGCATAATCGGGTTGGGATTGATTGAGCAATTTGCAAACTACCGTGGTCACACCGTCAAAATGGCCCGGTCGATGGCTGCCGCAAAGCGGGCCTGTGATTTCTGTCACACTGACACTCGTGGCGAAGCCGTCAGGGTACATCTCTGATACAGAGGGCGCGTAAATCAAATCGCACCCGGCACTCGCCAATAATTCGGCATCGCGCACTTCATCGCGGGGATAATTCTCGAAATCCTCACCCTCGCCGAACTGCGTAGGGTTGACGAAGATAGACGCAATCACCCGTTTCGCGCGGCGTCTGGCGTTTCTGACCAGCGAGAGATGCCCTTCATGCAAGCCGCCCATTGTCGGAACGATTGCCACGAGATCACCCGCCCGCCGCCAATCCCGAACAACATCGCGCAGTTCGACGATGGAGGTGACGGTTCGGGGGCGTGAGATGTGAAGCATGGCCTGTGCGGCTCCGGTTTTCAGTATGGCGCTAACTTAACCGAAGTGGCGTGAGAAACAAGAGTCACGTGCAATTATGCGTTTTGAATTGCACGCTTCAGCCATCTTATAACGACAGATTATAGGCGATCAAAAAATTGTTGGTGACGACACTTGATGTCCATCCGCACATGCATGTCATAATTGCGATTGTTGTCTTGTTTGGCGACCACACAATCATCGCTGCAACTGTCGCTTGTAATGCCAGTTTAGGCAGATACCATGCGTTGCCCATAGTCTCCTGAAGTGAGCGCATAAAACCGTTCAGCTCATAGGCGCCCAAGGACAATGCCCATTCGGTGGAAAGAACATCCAGCATACCGAGAAAGACAAAAAGTCCGGCAACAGTATAGCCGAGTGTCTGCAAGGTGGGGTTTTGGCGTGCTTTGAGGGCCAACTGTTCATATCGATGTGCTCTTCGCAAAATCACGCCTTTGATGCTGTCCCGTACCCCGCAGTCGATCATGGCGTTTGTCCCCTAACATCTGATGAATTTCGATGTTAAGGGTTTGAGCAAGACACGCGCCATTTTGGGAAGTGATTTTAAATATGTCTTTAAAGCGCTGTTTAGGCAGTGTCTTCGATATGAGGGACAATCACTTTCGGTCGCAAAAACACTGGGTATCGTGTTTTACGATTAAAGCCAGCCTTGGCCTTCCCGCTTTATTACATCAACGAGCATGTTGATATGAGCGTCATCCGCATTGAGGCAGGGCAGGTAGGTGAACTTTTCGCCCCCGGCTTCTTCAAATGCCTCTAAAATCTCCTCATTGATCTCTTCAAGGGTCTCAACGCAATCAGCCGAGAAGCCGGGCGCGAGGATGACCATGTCTTTCTTGCCTTCTTCCGCCAATTCCGCCACGCGTTTGACCGTGTATGGTTGCAGCCATTCTTCGGTGCCGAAGCGGGACTGGAAGGTGACTTCGAGGAATTCCTTCGTCCAGCCGAGCCGTTCGCGCAGCAGGCGCGTGGTTTTCTGGCATTGGCAATGATACGGGTCGCCAGACATCAGGTAGCGTTTCGGGACACCGTGGTAAGACGTGACGACAACATCCGGCGGCGGCTGCCCATTGGCCTTGCGCTCCGCCATATGTTTTTCGAGCGATTGCGCCAGTGCCTCGATGTACAGCGGGTGTTCGTAATAGGCCGGAACGGTGCGGATATACGGTTGCCACCGCAACTCCATCAGGGCGCGAAAAGCCTGGTCGTTAGCGGTTGCCGTGGTCGGCGCGGCATATTGCGGGTAAAGCGGGAAAAAGATGATCCGCTCGCACCCCTGCTTTTGCATCTTCGCAATCGTGTCGATTGTAGAAGGATTGCCATAGCGCATACAGTAATCGACAATGATATTATCGCCGAACTCAGCATGAAGTGCCGCCGCTGTTTTTTCGGTTTGATCACGCGTGATGGTCAGCAGTGGGGACTCGTCTTTTTCCGTATTCCAGATCGACTTGTACGCTTCACCGGAACTGAAAGGGCGTTTTGTGAGGATGACGAGGTTCAGCAGCGGCCACCACAGGGCGCGGTTGATGTCGATCACGCGGCGGTCGCTGAGAAATTCTTTGAGATAACGACGCATGGGCCAGTAGCTGTGGTCATCAGGCGTGCCGAGATTCGAGAGTAGAATGCCGACTTTTGACTGTGGCACGGGAGGGTGGTCCGCATTGGCGTGAGTCAGGCGTCCATTACCCGGAGCGTCCAGTATCGTTTCTTTCATGGGCGCAGCGTCCAGCATTCGCGGGTCTCTCAGATTGGTGTTATTCATTAAATCTTGCGGTGCAACATAGTCGGGGAACAGGCCGCGTCAATGTTCCGTATCACTGCTCAAGGGTTCTTCCCGTGTGCCAAGGGCATCGGCGAGGCGCATCTTTGCCGAACCCGGACGCAGGGGTTTGGGTTGATCGGGGGCGGGCGCCCAACCGTGCAGATAGGCAATTTCAAACGTCGTGCGAATTTTGCCATCGGGATCGCTGTGGTCTGTGCTTAGAATTTCGAGGGTGCGGGCGAGTGTTTCACGCCTCAGGGCGACGCGTCTGCGCTCACCGAGGTAGTTGGTCTCCCCCATCGCGCGCAGGTCTTGCATCAGGCTTAGCGGATTGGCGTAGCGCACGGTCAGTTGCTCGCGGTCGGCGACCGGCAGGGCGAAGCCTGCGCGTTGCAGCAATCCGCCGAGGTCGCGCAGCTCGGCCATCGGTGAGACGCGCGGACTGATGCCGCCGAGTGTATCGATCTCTGCCCGCCCGATGCTGTCGCGCAGTTCTTTGAGGGTTTCACCGCCCATCATCGCGGCAATCAGCAATCCGTCCGGCAAAAGCGCGCGCCGCATCTGAATGAGCGCACCGGGAAGATCGTTTACGGCGTGAAGGGTGAGCGGGGCGACGATGAGATCAAATTTTTCGAGCGGCAGCGGCAGGGCTTCCTCATCGCCCACGACCGTTTCGGCGGCTGGACAGCGCTGAGCCGCGAGGGCCGCCATGCCTGGCGAGAAATCGAGTTGGACCAGTGTCTCCGGCTTGTATTTCGCCGCCAACAATGCGGTGAGGGAGCCGTCCCACGCGCCAATGACGGCGATATGCTTGAATTGGCGGTTTACATCGTCGAGCCGCTCCTCAAAAGCGTCCTGCGCGCGTTCCAGAAGGAATGTGGCGTTATGCAGGGATGCGGCGGCACGGTTGCGGCGGCGGCGGACCGTTTCGCGGTCGAAGAGGGCGGGTGACTCGGACATGGCTTCTCATTAACCTGTGTGAATGGAAAACGCAGCCGACAAGTTTGACGCGGCGCGCAGGGTTGCGCGGCACTGGGTTACGGGAGCGGCTAACGCGCTGTTTCCTCCACGCTGTTTGGTATGTGGTGAGGATGTCTCCGATCCCAAGGGGCTGTGCGCGGGATGTTGGCGCGATACGCGGTTATCATCGGGATCGGTATGCGACGGTTGCGGCAGGCCGATGGACCTTGCATTGCAAAGCATGGGCGATGTGCGCTGTGAGGACTGCGTAACGCGCGGGTTCTGCTGGCGGCACGGGCGTGCGGCGGCGCTCTACGAAGGCGGGGCGCGGTCGATGGTGCTGGCTCTCAAGCATGGGGACCGGCCCGATCTCGCGCCGACGATGGCGGGATGGATGGCGCGGGCCGCCCGTGATGTTTTGCAGCGGAGCGATATGATTATGCCCGTGCCGCTGCATTGGACGCGTCTGGTCAAGCGCAGGCTGAATCAATCGGCGGAGCTGTCCCGTGCGATTGCGGGTCTGGCTGATAAGCGCCATGTGCCGGGATTGTTGGTGCGCAATCGCCCCACTGAAAGCCAGCGCGGGCGCAGCTTTGCGGAGCGGAAGTCGAATGTCGCCGGGGCATTCAGCTTTTCGGAAAGTGCGGCTCATAAGGTTGCGGGGCAGCGGGTAACGCTGGTTGATGACGTGATGACCACGGGCGCAACACTGAACACGGCGGCGGAAGCTTTGCTGGCGTGCGGGGTAAAATCTGTTGACGTGATTGTTTTCGCCACCGTGCATCGCGGTGACGACTCGCCGGACGGGGAGATAAGGTTCTGAGGTTACGTGATAGTGATCCGCGATAAAGTTGATCGCAGATGACCATACTCCCTGCATTCAGAGCAGCCCGAATTTCTCCAACTCTTCGCGCATTTCTTCGGGCATGTCAGTGCCGGTCGGTGTGGAAGAGTCGATGTCTGCAGGTGCGTCTTCGGTGGTAAGGTAGCGCCAGCCCTGAAACGGCTTGCGCGGTCTTGGTTGTGTGCGGAGCAGGAACGGTTCCAGCATAAGCGCACAGCGCTTGATCCCCTCCTCGTCAACCACGGGGACGAGCGCGGCAAGTGGTTGACGGGCAAGAATTTTGCCCTGAATAACCCAATAGATTGAACCGCCCGGCAATAATTCATCCCCTCGCTTCGGGGTCATGCGGGTAATGTGACGCGGGCGCGGATCAACGCCCTGCGCAATGCGTTCACGCATCCGCTGTGACTGCCAGTCGGCAAGCGACTGGATACTATCCGTGCCTACACTGAGCTTTATGAGGTGTAATCTCGGCTTTTCAGCTCTCGCTTCAACAGCGTCGACGATACGAACGCTCATGCGCTTTCCCAACGGTCATTATTTGAAATGTATTCACACAGTATAGGATCGTAAACCGTGGTCTTGTGTACATAAATCAACATTTTTGTCCTAAGAGGTTAAACCGTTTATTAGCTCCTCACCGCTAGAAATACGGGATGCGAGTGCATGGGTGGAGAAGACAATGCAAGCCGAAACTGTCGCACAAGAATCAGTTGATGAAAGCATTTTCTCGCTTGAACCATTGCAACTGGTCAATATTCCGCAACGCCATCCGGTAGCCGCTTTCGCGCGCTGCTATCAAGGCTTTGTTGAGGGGCACTTTATTCCTGATGAGCGCTTGCTTCTCAAGAATGATATGGTGCGCGCCCTTTCATGTTGGATGGAACATGTCGAGCCGGTCGAATTGGGCGGGCATGTCGATTTTTATATTCTCAGCCCCGGTGAGGCTTTCTCGCATTCGAACGAGGAATACCTGCGCGGCAGCTGGATGAGTGAAGCGCTTGACGAGGGGTTTGTTGCCTCGCGTTACCACGAAGCGGTCACGGCTTCGATCCTGCGCAAGCCGATGTTCTCTCGCGGGGCGGTTCCATCATTGGATCGCGCGTTTATCATGCAATATCGCGGTGTTTTCCCGATGTTTGCTGAAAACCATGCGCGCTTGCGGCTTGCGATGGTTTCAGCTGAGACATTTATCGAGCTTAAGGACTGATTTGCGCTTTTTGCAGGTGATCGCGAACCAGCGTTGCGATTGCCTCCATTTCGGTATCTTCAACACCGAATTCACGCAAATGAGCGAGCGTGTTGAAAAGGTAGTCGTGGTTCGGACCGGCAGGGCCGTGTGAGCGCGCGATGATCTCTGCGCGCTCCTCAATGCTCAAATGACCGCAGTATTGCTCATGCTCCAAGTCCATGACGTAGCACAGCGCGGCGACATTCTGTCTCTTTTCTGGTAAATAGAGGGGCAATGTTCTCTCAAGATATGATGATGTCACCATTTCACGATGGCGCAGGTAAGCCCGCGCCTCGTCGGCATGGTCATGCGGAACGTAAAAACCGACGCCCTGGCATTTTGCGCCGGGCTTTGGTTCCAGAGCGAGCACCAGTCCGGGGTTTTCAGGCGTGCCGCGATAGCGTACCGATGCAAGGCAAAAGCTGCGCGTGTGATCGGCGAGTTCCGCTGCGCAACGCTCGGAATGTGCGAAGCCCGGATTCCACATTAGAGACCCATAGCCGAAGACCCAGAATTCTTTAGACATATTGCGTTTAAATCTCCTCTTTCACCCTATATATCAAATACATCCCCCTCAGCGAGAGAGAACGTATGCGTAAATTTGTTGGTGTCGCCCTTGTGGCAGTGATCGTTGCGGTGGCGGCATGGTCCGGACTTTGGTTCTATGGAAAAGGGGCCATCGCCAAGGAAGTCGAGGCCCAAGCGGCCCTTATCCGCGCGCAGGGGGGGCAGGCGGAGTACGAGTCGGTCGAGGTTTCCGGCTTTCCGTTCGGTTATACAGGCCGGATTGTCGCGCCCACATTCGCGGCGATACAGCCTGTGCTGAATATGCCTGAAATCGGTGTGGTCGAGAATCACTACAGCTGGTCGGCGCCTTGGATCGAAGCGAAAGCATCGGTGACATCACCTGATACAATCGAGTTTTTGATGCCGGAGGAGCAAAAGGCTTCGATGGTCACGATGATTGACGGGGACGAGGGGCAAGCCTATCCGATCAGTATCAACTCAAAGAATTGGCGCGGCCATACCACCCGCGCGGGGGAAGGTCTGACGGGGGCGTCAACGGCTGAGAGCCTGACTTTGTCGATGGAGAATTTGCAGGCCGAGAACGGTCAGGTGGTAAATATCAGCGTCATGCTGAGCGAGGCTTCCGGTTCGTTTGAAATTGACGATGCGCAGGCCGACAAGCCGCAAGGCGCGTTTAAAACTTTAGCCGAGAGGATGGTTTTTCAGGTGGACGGCAAAAAGCCGGACGCCCGCGCTCCGATGTCGATGGCATTTAAGATGGAAAACCTCATTGGGGATGCTGTGTTCGGCGAGACAGCGCTTATGAGCGCTGGCAGTGCCGATGACATTGTGATCTCGCTCACACAGCCGCTGCCGGTTGATGTGGCAATCAGGCGTATTGAAACACGTTCCGCAGCGCCGCGTGAGGGCAGTGAGAAACCTCAGCCTTTCTCGTCTATGATTGATATTCAGGATGTCGTGCTGCCGCCGATCGCGTGGATGATCGCCGATCCGCAGGGCGTAATGACCCGCGACATCAAGCAGATCAGCTTGGATATGAGCGGGAATGCTGTGTTTTCTGTCGCACCCTCTGACCGTTCTGGCATGGCCGAAAAGGTTGCGGGCGGGGAGATGCCGTTAGAATTGCGCGATATTGAACTGGATACGTTAAAAATCGACGCTTTCGGGGCGCTGGTTGAAGCCGCCGGGGCTGGAGTGCTCAAAGACGGGCAGCCCGATGGCCGCGTCGATGTTGCACTGACCGGCATTCCCGCACTGCTGGAGGCTTTGGTGAAAACGGGCCGTGTGCCGCCTGAGCAGGCCGTTATCGCGCAGTTGATGTTGGAGAACTTTGCCAAGAAGGAAGAGGGAAGCGATACCTTGAAATTCGGGATTGAAGCGAAAGACAGGATGATTTTTGTCAACGGCAATCCAATTGGTACTGCGCCGACAGTTCCTCAATAGTGTCGGATTACCGGGTGGTTTGACACATTCTCTGAGAGCGGGCGATTGATGGTCGGGAATTACCTTTCAATATTTTTGGCATTCTTCTCGATTGTTGCGACGTTGGTACCGTTCTCACGACATGGCGGATGGTATGTGCGCGGGTTTGACTTCCCGAAGCCGCATGTCGTTGTGGTTTGCATCACAGCTATCGTGCTGTGGGTAGGGCAGCAACCTGCGGCAGGCGCGATATATTGGAGCGTTATTGCCGCCCTTGTTACGGCGACGGCTTATAACATCTTTTTGGTCATCCAGTTCACCTCCATCTGGCGCAAACAGGTTGCGGATGCGACGGTGACAGATTCTGCCCATTCCATCAAACTGCTGATGTCGAACGTGCAAATGGAGAATACCGATCACGCTTCGGTGGAGGCTTTGATCCGCGAAGAAGATGCGGATGTCGTGCTGTTATGCGAGACGGATGCAAAATGGGTTGAGGCAATGCGCGGGGTTTCGACGCTCTATCCGCATGTGATCGAGCAGCCGCAAGAGAATTTCTACGGCATGATGTTTTTAACGCGCTTACCAGTCGAAGACATCAACGTGCGATTTCTTATCGACGCGGAGACGCCGTCTATCCATGCTGTTCTGAGGACAAACGGGGGGCGGCGTTTTGTGTTCATCGGCCTGCATCCCGCGCCGCCTTTGCCGGGACGGGGATCTGAATTGCGCGATGCCGAATTGATGGTCGTGGCAAAAGAAACCAAGGATATGAGTGATCCGGTGATCGTTGCCGGAGATCTGAACGATGTGGCATGGTCGCACACAACGCGGAAATTCAAGCGCATCTCCCGAATGCTCGACCCGCGTGTGGGGCGCGGTTATCTGGCGTCATTTCATGCGGATTACTGGTTCGCGCGGTGGCCGCTGGACCATCTATTCCACAGCAATGATTTTGAGTTGGAGCATTTGTCGCTGCGCCCGTCAGTGGGGTCTGACCACTTTCCGGTGTCATCAACCTTGCAGCTGATCCACGGAGAGACGCGGAATGATCCGCAGGACATCGAAAAACCGAGTGATATGCCGGAGGCTGATGAGGCCATCCGGCTTGGTATTGCGGAAGCGAGGTTATAGAGCGTTCCGGCCGTTAGAGGCCAGACGACCTAAAATCTCACGCTTCCATGCGAACATCTTCTTCCATGTTATCCAGCGCAGCGCCATGTGAAAGGCCTTGCGCGGCGTGACCCATTTCATGGCCTACAATGCCCTGGAATGTATCGTTATTTCCGGGAGTGATGTTGTTCACGTTCAGAAATATACGGCCGCCGCCGCCCCAGCTTGTATTATCGCCGCGCTTGCCGACCGTTACCGTGAGGTCTGCGGACTGAGCGTTGTCCACGGATGCGCGGAATGTTGGGCTGGTGTCATACATTCGTTGCATCTCGGCTGCCGCAGCGTTTACCTCGGCGTTGGAAACAGAGCCATCGCCACCGATTGTCATGGTCTTTCCGCCGAGATCAATCTCACGGACGTTTTGCGTCGGCTCAGGGATCCGCTCTGACGGCCCTTGTGTGCCACCGAGATTGCTTTGCCCTTGGACGGGAATAATGCTGCTGCTGTTCGCCTGACTGGAAGCGCCTGCAGGGCTTTTCTGGTTCAGGGTGTTGATGAGCGATTGGATCAGTTGCTGGATCGTTTGCAGCGTTGTCTTAATCGCGTCCATCTGTGTATCGATGTTGCCGCCGCTCGACGTTGTGTCGAGTGTAGCAGCCGGTGCGCCTGAGACGGAGTTTGCGGAGGTGTTTGCCATCGCTGTGTCGAATTTCTTCGACATGTCTTCTCCGGCTTTAAAAAAACTGGAAGCTTGTTCGTTTGATAGTCGCATCATGAATTCACTCTTTGAAAAATGTCGCCCCCGACATCTACGATATTTGTTCGCTGTCGACACTACACGGCAAACCCGTTTTGTGTCAAATTGATACGAATGAGAAAGTGCAGTGTTATTTCATGAGACATTTATCGATTGCTGAAAGGGGGGTATCCGCGACGGTATAATAGCCTTTGAATGCCGGTTTCATGAAACCCTGATCGACAAAATGATCGAACAGTACCAAAAGCTTATCCCAATATCCTTCGACATTCAGAAAGGTCAGGGGCTTTTTGTGCATCCCAAGCTGATGCCACGTTAACGTTTCAATCGCCTCGTCAAGCGTTCCCGGACCGCCGGGCAACACGATGAAGGCATCGGCGTTTGCGAACATCACCTTTTTGCGCTCGTGCATGGTTTCGGTGCGGATGAGCGTGGTGAGGTTTTGCGTCAATCCTTCGATATTCATCAGGACATCGGGAATTACGCCGATCACTTCGCCGCCATGCGCGAGGGTAGAGCGGGCGGTTGCACCCATCAAACCAAGGTCTCCCGCGCCGTAGATCAGTCGGCATTCGCGCTGAGCAAGCGCTTTGCCCAGCGCCTCGGCAGCGGCAATATACGCCGCATTCGCGCCCGGCGATGAGCCGCAGTAGACGCAAATGGTTGGCTTGGTGTTCATCGTGATTCTGCCCGTTGTGAGAAGCTTCAACGGACGGTAACTCAATGCACTCCGTCAGGCCACAGCACAACGCGCACCGTCCGCATCATTATAAAAAGATCCAAGAACACGTTGAAATGTTTTACATAATAGAGATCGTAGCGAAGCTTTTCGCGGGCGTCCTCTTCTGTCGCGCCGTAGCGGTATTTGATTTGCGCCCAGCCTGTGAGGCCGGGTTTAACGCGGTGGCGCTCGGCGTAGAAAGGCATTTTCTTTTCGAGCTGTTCAACAAAGAACGGGCGCTCAGGCCGAGGGCCGACGAGACTCATTTCACCCCGGAAGATGTTGATAAGTTGAGGTAATTCGTCGATTCGGGTTTGTCGGAGGAAGTGTCCGACGCGGGTGACGCGGCTGTCATTTTCTTGCGCCCATTGCGGGTTGCCACCCGCTTCCGCATCGCTGCGCATAGAGCGGAATTTGATGATTTCATACGGTGTGCCGTTAAGGCCCACGCGGGTTTGGCGGTAGAAAATGCCGCCCGCACTGTCGAGCCGAATCGCGATTGCGGCGCAGATCAGGATCGGCGACAGCAGCAAAAGCGCCGTTCCGCCAATGGCCAGGTCCAGCAACCGCTTTGCGCGCATCGACCAGGATGAATAGCCGACATTCTTCGAGAAGATAAAGCGCGCGGGATACAGGTTCTCCAGATCGACCTTGCCTGTTTCCTGCTCGCCGAAATCGAGCGAATCGATAATGCGGATACCTGCCGCTTTGCAATCAAGCAGTGCTGCGGCGGGTAGCGGGGACTTACGGTCGGCAACAACGATTTCAGTCACATCAAGCAGGTTGGCGTGGTTCAGCAGGGCGTTCGGGGTGCTGGCCTCGGTGCAGGAGGCCGTGGCGACGACATTACTGCCACCGTTGCCGATCAGGGCTGTCTCGCGCACCCGACGCTCACCCGCTTCGTCGCCGATAACGAGCACGCGGCGCTGAAGTGGGACAAAATGCAGTACGCGGCTGAAAACATACCGCGCAACGACCACAGCACCGTAAGAAAACGAAGCGCACGCGATGGCGTAGAGAGGCGACACCCACATATCGCCGAACAAATACACGATCCCGAAGCCGATCCCGACCCCGCCGACGCAGGCAACAGCGAGGCGCTCTGTCATTGTGGACAGATCCGCCCGCGCATCCGGCTCGTACACACCGAGTGCCAGCATCAGCACAATGGTCAGCAAGGCCGGCAATGTGGCCGCCGCTGTCAGGCCCGAAGGACCGTCCGGTGAGTGTACAACAAGCGTCGCGATCAGAAAGATCGCCGCGTAGACGGTCAGCGCCTCTATGACGCCAAGGAGGAAGACCGAGAATCGGAATGAATGCCCGAATAAATGAACCATGCGTTCTGCACCTTTGATGTTTCGTCCATCCTACGAGGTTGCAGTTGAACATTTCTGAAGATTTTTAGGTCAGTTTCAGTGCAACGGGTTGGAAAGCGGTATCGGGCCGCGAACGTCCCGCTGTGTGAGGGTTTCAGATGCGCCTTTCTTTCTCTGTTGCGGTTGCGGTTTCACTCTTTTCGGGTTCAGCTTTTGCGGATGGTGCGTTTTTGGCGCGCTTGTCGCCAAATATAGGCGCGCTGAGCGTGGAGCGTCCGCAGGGGGCGAATGCGGTGGTTGGCGTGCGACTGCACGGTATCAGCGGGCAAGCCGGGCGTGTGACGACATTCGGACAGGTGTTCCGCCAAGGGGATTGGCCGCAAGGCCGGAGTTTGGTCGGAGAGATTGCCGGGCGCGCTGTGCCACTGCAAACGGACATCAAGGCACGGCACAAGGACGGCTCGGTTCGTCATGCGATTATCAGCTTGCGCAATCCGGAAGGAAGTTCGGCGCAGATGGCGTTGCGGGTCGCGGATAAGGCGCAACAACCTGCGCCGCTGGATATTCGAGAGGTCATCGGGCGCGGCTATGATCTGAGTGTGGTCTTTGACTTCAACGGCCGCAAAGTGACGTTGAATGCGGCAAAGCTGCTACAGCAGGCGACGGCAAAAGACGCGAAGCGCTGGTTGCAGGGGCCGCTGGCGAGTGAAATTCGCATCGAGCGGCGGCTGACACCGCAACTGACAGCGATATTCGACATTCGGGCGCTTGTGGACGGGGGGGTGCGGACCTCTGTGTCGATGCATAATGATTCGATGTTTGAAACCAACAATCTCGACATCGATTACAGCTATGCCGTGGTGATGAGCGGGCAGACGATGGTGCAGCGAAGCGTGAAGCACCGCCGTTATGCGAATTGGCGTGAGATTGTCTGGGCGGGCGCGCAGCCGTCCTCGGCGCATGTCGCCTATGATTATCCCTATATGATCGCGACGGGCGCCGTGCCAGCATACGATCCTGAATTGCCGCTGGACCGGAAGTTTATCGAGGAATGGCCGAACAAGCTGGCCAAGAGCAAAACCGAGCCATTTGATAATGCGTTAATCCTGAAGGCCATGCCGACAACGGGCGGGCGGGGTGACATTGGAATGCTGCCGGAATGGACGCTGGCATGGCTGCGCACACAATCGCCACAGCATAGGCTGGTGATGATGGAGACGGCGGATGCGGCGGGGTCTGTTCCGTGGCATTTGCGCGATCCGCAGACGCAAGACGTGCCTCAGCTGGATACCCGGCCGAAATACTGGATGGATTATCGGGCCAAGCAGGACAAGAACGGTCACGGTCCGGTGAAGACCAAGGTTGATGGCTGGAAGCTCGACAACGCGCACCAGCCTGACTTGTCTTATGTGCCATACATGATCTCCGGCGACCGATACTATCTGGATGAGTTGCAGGCGCAGGTGGCCGCCGGATTGTTCATGTATAACCCGCGTTATCGCAATGATGCGGGCGGGAATTTACGGAACGAGGAGGTGCGCGGGCAGGCTTGGGTGAACCGCACACACGGCTATGCCGCTTGGATCACACCGGATGCTAACCCGCATAAGGCTTATCTGAACCGTAAACTCGGACAGCGCCTCGCATGGTATGCGAGTGAATATCCCAAGGATGATAAACTGGGTGGTCCGGTCAAGTATGAGACGGCGGGCTGGATCATGGGGTCTAACCCGAAGGGCATTATCTCGAACTGGCAGCAGGATTTCTTCAGCCAGGCACTGGCTCAAAACGCGCGGATGGGGTTTTCAGAAGCCAGCGCGGTTTACGCGTATACGCGGCGCTATCAGTTGAACCGGTTCCTGCGGGCGGATTTCAACAGCAAATGGGCGACGGATTATCACACGATCCACGGGGATCGTAAAACCCGCGCGCCCTTTGCGACGTGGCGGGAGATTGTGCAGGCGAACATCGCCGATGGGAAGTTCGAGGCGAACCCGCGTGTGCAGCTAGGCGACCATGACAAGGCGTGGAATTTTGCCGCGCAGGGCAGGGCGGGCTATGCGTCGCTGATCGGGACATTTCCTGATCCGTTGATGGCGGAAGCTTATGCCAGACTGGTGCGAGAGACGATGGCGATGCATGGCGGGGCGAATGCTTTTGCGCGCTATCCGAAATGGGGGATCGTGCCGATGTTCCCGGACGGCACGACGCTGGCGTTGCGCGATCATAAGGTCGTGCGGGGCCAGGCCAACGGCACGGGGCGTAACGAGCTGTTTGTGGGCGGGCCGGATGCTGAGTCTGTGCTGGGCGAGGGTGGTAATGACATCATCGCAGGGCTGGATGGTGATGACACGCTGGCGGGGGGCTTGGGGTTCAACCTGATCTCCGGCGGGCGCGGGAATGACCGGATCGTGGCGGAGGGTGGTGTTACCATCGCCGCCGGAGGGCCGGGGGCTGATGTGTTCTATGTGGGGCGCAAGGCCAGTGGCGGCGCTGCTCCGCTGGGACGGTTGGAGATTGTGGATTTCAAACCGGGTACGGATCGGCTTGCTTTGCCGCCGGGCGCGCGGGATGCGTCGGCGTTTTTGCGGGCGGCGACAGCCACGCAGGGCGGGACGCTGATCCCCGTGGGCAGTGGCGGCACGATCTTGCTGCGCGGGGTCAAGCCGGCCGATTTGCGGGCGGATAGTATTGCGATGCGGTAGTGCGATTTCAAGAAAACCCGATAGGCGTCTCGACTTGGAAATCGTGCCAAA
>CALDZQ010000166.1 GCA_937944035.1 uncultured Neomegalonema sp.
GACCGATGGATCGACGACCGTGGCAATCGACCCCTGCGTCGTGACGGTCGGCGCGCTTGCGGACATCGGCGGCGCGACGCCATCGGTGCCGGTGGCGGCGAGGGGCTGTTCGATCTGCTCCTCGATCACCTGCGGTGCCTCGACGGCTTCCGAGCGCGAGCCGACGGCCTGACGCACGGCGTGGCGCGTGCCCGAGCTGATATCGCGGTCGTTATTGGCGTCGCTCGCGTAGCGCGGCGCGGGGATCGCGCGGCGGGGGCGGGCGGCTGCACCGAGGCGACCCGGCTCCTGCGCGCGGGCGACGACGGCTTCGGCTTCGATGCCGGTCGCGACGACCGAGACGCGCATGTGACCCTTGAGGCTGTCATCGAAGCACGAACCGACGATGATGTTCGCGCCGGGATCGACTTCCTGCTTGATGCGCGAGGCCGCTTCATCGACCTCGAACAGTTTCAGGTCCGGTCCGCCGGTGATGTTGATCAGCACGCCGCGCGCGCCTTTCAGCGACACGTCGTCGAGCAGCGGGTTGGCGATGGCCTTCTCGGCCGCTTCGACCGCGCGGCCTTCGCCCTCGGCCTCGCCGGTGCCCATCATCGCCTTGCCCATCTCGCCCATGACCGTGCGCACGTCCGCGAAGTCGAGGTTGATGAGGCCCGGCATAACCATCAGGTCGGTGACGCCTTTGACACCTTGATACAAAACATCATCTGCGAGGTTGAACGCGTCCATGATGGTCGTGTTCTCGGTTGCGATGCGGAAGAGGTTCTGGTTCGGGATGATTATGAGCGTATCAACGTATTGCTGAAGCTCCTCAAGGCCTTCCTCGGCCAGTTTCATCCGCTTTGCCCCTTCAAACGAGAAGGGCTTGGTGACAACACCAACTGTCAGAACGCCCAGCTCGCGCGCTGCCTTGGCGATGACAGGAGCCGCACCTGTACCGGTTCCACCGCCCATGCCTGCCGTAATGAAGCACATATTCGCGCCGCTGAGATGATCGATGATCTCATCGATTGTTTCCTCAGCCGCCTCACGCCCGACGATTGGGCGCATTCCGGCCCCCAGGCCGGCCGTGACGCCCGTGCCAAGCTGCACACGTCGTGAGGATCGTGATTGATCGATTGCTTGCGCGTCCGTATTCGCCACCACGAATTCAACGCCTTCGAGATTCTTCTCGATCATGTTGTTGACGGCATTGCCGCCCGCTCCACCCACACCAAAAACCGTAATTTTTGGTTTCATGTCATGATCGTCTATTGCCCCAAGATTTAAAGCCATGAGTTCCGCCGCCTGTATGTTGATGTTTATTTTTAGTTTTTTATTTTGCTCGTGATTCGGAATCGTAACGAATTTTTTGCAGATGTCACATGGTAAATTGATTGTTAATTGCATTTACGTGCAAAAAAGCCGCACTACCAATGCTCGGCGAACCATGCGCGCAGGCCGGAAAATGCGCGTTCGCCCTGAAGCGCGTTTTCCATCGCTTCGTTCCAGGGATCGCAATTCAAACGTACAGCGTGAGCCAAAAGGCCGTGCGCGGTAGCGTGGTCCTGAGCGCTGGTAGCATTTTTAGAGCCGCCCGTCCGGATCGACCTGCCAAGGCGGACACGGCGGCCGAGAACGGCTTGACCGACCTCGACGATGCCGGGCATCCGGCAACCGCCGCCACACAGGACCACGGGGCGGTGTTCGCCGTGGGGCAGGGTGGCTCGGACAAGTTCGAACATTTCCTCGACGCGGGGGCGGATAACGCCGATCAGCAGATTATCCGCTTCGCCCGGTCCCGCCCCGCCAAGGATTGAGGGGTCGGCGGAGATGCCGGCTGCCTGCGCGCATTTCATCAACTCGGCTTTATCGAAGGGAATGTCCAGCGCTTGCGCGATGTCCGCCGTAAGCAGCGCCCCGCCAACAGTCAGCGCGTGGACCGACCGGAGGCGGTCGCCTTTGAAATTAGCCACTCCGGTCACGTCGCCGCCGATGTCGACCAGTGTTGCGCCGAGGGTCAACTCATCCTCCGTCAGGCAAGCCATGCCGCTGGCGGCAGATGCGCAGGCGACACCGTGTACCTTCAGTCCGGCCGCGTTGGCGGCGCTGGCAAGCGCTTGCAGGCCGTCACGCTCGACTGTTATCAGTGAGAAACGAACCCCCAACGAGCGGGCTGGCGCGCCGCGCGGGTCGTAGACACCGGATTTGCCATCAAGAGTGAAATCGAGCGGCTCCACATGCAGCGGTCTGCGGATGCGGTGGGCAATTTCCTGTCTGCACCGCGCCATGACCCGGCCGATCACCGCATCATCAATCCGACGGACCGGAATTTCGCTCGACGCGTTGGCTTGCAGGGTGCGGGGCGAGCCGCCGGACAAGGCGAACAGTGCGCCATCAACCTGAATACCGCTTTGCAGGCGGGTTTGAGCGATGAGATTACGCAGGGCTTTCGCCGCCGCTTCGACATCGACGATCACACCCTGATACACACCTGCCGCCGGAACCTCAGCCACGCTTTCAAGCTCCAGAGCGGCAAAAACATCGGAGTCGCGGCCTCTGCCCGTCCGATTCAGCATTTCGGGCCGGACACGGGCGACGACGCAGGAAAAGCGTGTGCTGCCGATGTCTATTCCGGCGATATGGCGCTTTTCGAGTGCCGCCGAGGCGCGGGCCTTTATGGCCTGATGGGTGCGGATGACGGACGGGCTGCTCATCGGTCAATTTTCCTGAGCGAGCGCATCATATCGGTGCGCATCTCCGCTGTGCCCGGTTCGAGACGGATCACGGGCGGTTCGTCAGGTCGACGCAGATCGACGCCCGTGACCGCATAGGGGCGCACACGCTGGGCGATGCTTTGATCGGCGTAGCGTTTGAGCGCCCCGCGCGGGTCCGAGGCAGGGAGTTTGAGCACCAACCCCTGCTTCGTAATCGCATCCCAACGCCGCCCGCTGCGGCGGACAAGAGCGAGGATGTCACCTTTCATCTGAAGCGGGACTGTCAGGAGCAAAGTACGGGCTTCCTGCGCGGCTTCGTTCGCGCCTTTGCCGATTATCAGCGGCAAGTCGGGACGATCACCGGGGCCGTTGGCGGGGACGATAGGCACGCCCTCGGCATCGATCAGCAGGTAGCCCTGATCCGAGCGCCACAGGGCGTAGGGGACGCGCTCCTGCACCGTCACCCGCAACGCACCCGCCGGATCAAGGGCGACGGAGGCATCGGCGACCCAAGCATTCGCGACCAGCGCATCCCGGGCGGTCTGAGCGTTGAATTGCAGCGAGGATATTGATTGCAGCCCCGGTCTGAGGCCCATAATTGCCGCGATCTCATGGACCGACAGATACTTATGGCCGCGAATGTCGAGGCTGCGGATGGCGAATTCGGGACGGTCAATCACAGCCTCGCGCAGGGCATCGGCGCGTTCGGTTGTGGTGTCGCGGATGCTGTTCCAATTCGCGGCGATGACGGCGGCTGTGCCAAAGAACAGGACGGGCAGCCACAGCGTCGCAAGGCGGCGTTTGGTGAACAGTTTACCGATTTGCGGCCTGCCAAGCCGCTTTGCCGGTTTCTTCGCCTTGCGCGCGGGTTTTGCCGGCTCCTCGTGCGGGCCGGTGTCGATGGTTTCTAGCGTGTTGAGGGGCGGTGGCCCTACCTCCCGCATGACGCATCCTCCACCATCCAAGCGACCAGTTCGGGGAAAGACACGCCGATATGCGCGGCCTGTTCCGGTACGAGCGAGGTCGGGGTCATGCCCGGCTGGGTGTTGACCTCCAGAATTATCAGCGCGTCTTGGGCCGGATCATAGCGGAAATCGGCGCGGGAGATACCGCGACATCCGAGCACCCGATGAGCCGTGACCGCGTCATCCTTGCAACGTTGGGCGAGGGCGGCGGGGATGTCCGCCGGGATCTGGTGGCGGGAGCCGCCGGGTTTATATTTGGCGTCATAGTCGTACCAGCCGTCGACGAAAATCTCGGTCACGCCGAGCGGCTCATCATCGCGGACGGCCACGGTCAACTCGCGCCCCGGCACATAGCGCTCGACCATCAGCTGCGCGGGGGCATCGGGGGCGATCAGTCGGGGCGGGGCATTCGCGCCCTCCATCACCAGATGAATACCGACGGAGGAGCCTTCGTTGAACGGCTTGACCACGTAGGGTGGCTTCATCACATGCGCGGCGGCGATGGCTTCAGGCGTGGCCAGCACACTCTCGGCGATGGGCAGGCCAGCCGTGGCGAAGGCCGCCTTCGCGCGCTCTTTGTCCATCGCCAATGCCGAGGAGAGCACACCGGAATGGGTGTAGGGGATGCGCAGCCATTCGAGGATGCCTTGCACACAGCCATCCTCGCCCCAGCGCCCGTGCAGCGCATTGAAGGCGGCGTCGGGTTTAATGCGGCGCAGTTGGTCGGCAACATCGTCTCCGGCGTCGATTTCAGTAACCTGGTATCCCGCCTCACGCAGCCCGACTGAGCAGTCGCGGCCTGAAACCAGCGAGACTTCGCGCTCGGCGGAGGGGCCGCCCATCAGGACGGCGATATGGTTGAATTTACTCATGCCGCCCCACGCGCTTGATCTCCCACACCAACTCATGCCCTGAATGCGCTTTTACCCGTGCGCGGACCTGTTCGCCAAGGGCTTCAAGGTCGGCTGCGGTAGCCGTGCCATGATTGATGAGAAAATTGCAATGTTTCTCGCTGACCTGCGCGCCGCCCACGGCTAATCCGCGACATCCGGCTGCGTCGATCAGCTTCCAAGCGCTTTCGCCCGGCGGGTTGCGGAAGGTGGAGCCGCCGGTTTTCTCGCGGATCGGCTGGGCCTGCTCGCGGGAGGCCATGAGGGCGGCCATTCGGGCGCTTACGGCGTCGGGTGTGTCTGGCGTGCCCTCTAACACCGCTTCGATGACGATGGCGTCTTCCGGGAGCGTCGAGTGGCGGTAGGTGAAGCCGAGATCGGAATTGCTGAGGGTGCGCTGTGTGCCGTCGCGAAAGATCACGGTTGCCTCGACGAGCCGGTCTTTCGTCTCGGTCCCGTAGCAGCCCGCGTTCATCCGCACCGCACCGCCGATTGTGCCGGGGACACCGCGCAGGAA
>CALDZQ010000167.1 GCA_937944035.1 uncultured Neomegalonema sp.
CTGAACCGACGGCTGTTGGCGTTGCAGCGGGCGCTGGGTGATCTGCCGAAACAGGCGCGCAGGCTGGCGCGGTGGGAGGTGAAGCGGCAGGCGTCGCGCGCTGATACCGGCAAATATATCGCCCCGATCAGGCCGGGAACGCCGCCCGGTCACAGGGCGCGGGGCAAGCATCCGGTGGATTTTCTGCTGAAAGATTGCCATGCGCTGGCACTTTACGCGATCCATGATCCGCCGTGCAAGACGTGAAACTTGAAGTCATGCTCCGCGTGTGTAGTGCGATGGAGGGTTTTGGTGTGCGTGGTGATATGCGGATTGAGGCGTGACACGTGCCCCGTACACGCATTATACCCCGTCCGAACAACGTCAACTGAACGGTCGGTCCCATGCATGACATCAAGTATATCCGCGAGAATCCTGACGCTTTTGATGCCGCCCTTGCGCGGCGCGGGTTGGCTCCGGTTTCGGCGTCCGTACTGGCGCGGGACGAGAAGCGGCGCACGCTGATTACCGCCGCCGAGACGGCGCTGGCGGATCGTAATGCGGCCTCGAAGCAGGTCGGCGCGGCCAAGGCATCCGGTGACGACGCGGAATTCGAGCGGCTGCGCGCGCTGGTATCGGCCAAGAAAGAGGAAATCGCCAAGCTGGAAGCGGAGGCCGCCGAGGCCGATGCGGAATTGCGCGATGCGCTGATGACCCTGCCCAACATCCCGCGCGATGACATCCCCGATGGTACGGACGAGGCGGATAATGTCGAGGCGCGCACATGGGGCACACCGCCAACGCTGGATTTCCAGCCGAAAGAGCATTTCGAGATCGCCGAGGCGATGGGTTGTATGGATTTTGAAACCGCCGCCAAACTGTCGGGCGCGCGGTTTATGGTGCTGTCGGGCGCGATGGTGCGTCTGCATCGTGCGCTGGCGCAGTTTATGCTCGACACGCATGTCGACAAGAACGGGCTGACGGAGTTCTGGACGCCGATTTTGGTCAAAGAAGACGCGATGTACGGGACCGGAAACCTGCCGAAATTCGGCGAGGACAGCTATCAGACCACAAACGGCTGGTGGCTGATCCCGACTGCCGAGGTTCCGCTGACGAATATGATCGCAGGCGACACGATTGACGGGGACACCCTCCCCCGCCGCTATACTGCGCACACCCAGTGTTTCCGCTCGGAAGCGGGCAGTGCGGGCAAGGATACGCGCGGGATGCTGCGCCAGCACCAGTTCGAGAAAGTCGAGATGGTGACAATCAGCCATCCCGACGAAAGCGACGCCGAATTGGAGCGGATGCGCGGCTGTGCCGAGGGTATCCTGGAGGCGCTGGGCCTCGCCTATCGCACGGTGACGCTGTGTACGGGCGATATGGGATTCGGGGCGCGCAAAACCTACGATCTGGAGGTTTGGCTGCCGGGACAAGACGCCTATCGCGAGATTTCAAGCTGTTCGGTCTGCGGTGACTTCCAGGCCCGCCGGATGAATGCGCGGTTCAAGCCGAGCGGTGGCGGAAAGCCGGAATTTGTGCATACGCTCAACGGCTCCGGCCTCGCTGTGGGCCGCTGTCTGATCGCGGTGATCGAGAATGGTCAGCAAGCGGACGGCTCGGTTGTGATCCCCGAAGTCCTGCGCGGCTATATGGGCGGGAACAGCGTGATCGGGGCGGACGGGGTGCTGGCTTAGAGCATTTTCAAGGGTAATGGGTTCATGCCCTTGAAAACGCTAGAGGCATTCTTTCGCGCGGGCGATCCCTTCGCGGGAAGGGTGCTCATCGAGCGGCCTCTCGACCAATTCACCATCAACCAAACGCACCGCCATCAGGCGGGACCAATCGAGGTTCGGGGTCAGCAGCTCAATAACACCATCGCAGTCGCGCACGTCGCTGGTGATGAAATCCTGCCCGATGCGGTGGTTGGAAAAGCCGCCCTCCGGCGTGGCAATCGGCACAAGCTGGTCGCCGCGCAAGGTAACGATCTTCAAGATGCCGCGCAGATGGGGCGTCTCGACATAGGCAATGTCTTTGATCCCGTCGCCGTCGAAGTCCGCGATGGCGGCCGGGGCGAGCCAGCGATAGGGGCGACCGATAAACGGTGTTGCCGCGATGCGGACGACATCGATCGGGCCGGAATCGGTTGTCCGGTTCCGATAAACGGCAAGCCGCGCACCAAGATCCCGATGACTCTCAACAATAACAAAGCCATACCAAGGAATGCGGCGGATCTCGATGTCTTCAAAAACCAACTGTTCGGGCAGCGTGACGCGGAAGGCAACGGAGCCGTTTGAATACCGCCCCTCAACAGCGCCCCACTCTACCGCATCGCCAAGAACAGCGTGCGCGTATCGTGTGGTCGGCCCGGCCAGAGCGATGTCAACCTGCGGGGCCGGAACCGGCGAAAGAGCCGCTACAGAATGCGCGCCAAGAACAGCCGCACAGAACGCGGCTGCATGGCTGGCTTTACCCCACAAGCGAGATATTCCCGTCGCCTGTCTCCAGCTCGGCCATCATGCCGTAAGTGACGGTCCCGCCTTCGATTTTGATGAGGCTGTTCGCGCCG
>CALDZQ010000168.1 GCA_937944035.1 uncultured Neomegalonema sp.
CGACACCCAATGGCTGAGCAGGGTGTTTTCAAACTTCAGGGCGCCGCGTAGCCAGCGGCGGGCGCCGCGCGGGGTGGATTCGTCGTAGGGGCGGAAATTGGCGTCCAGGGTGGCGCGGGCGTCGTCTTCGACATTCATCAGCACGAAAATCGCCTTGCGACCGTCCACTTCCAGAAATCCGGCCAGACTGCGCACGAAATGCATGGTTCCGGTCTTTGACCAAAAGCGGTGTTCGGGCAGCGTTGTACCGCGCGGGACTTTTAAATCGCCTTTGCTGTGCAGGTTGATGAAGCCACTGCCGTAGCGCTCGTGTCCGACGCGCAGGATGTTGGCCAGTTGGATCGGCGTCATGCGGGAGCGGACGCTGAGTCCGGAATGGTTCTCCATCACAAAACCCGTATCGTTGAGCGTGTCGAGCACCCCGCCTTCGCCGCGCAGCCAATCGGCGGTGAGCGCGCCCGCATCTGAAATGCTGGACGGTTCACGCATCAGCCGCTGGACGGAGGCCATGCCCAACGTCTCTGCGGTCAGGTTGTTGGAGTATTTCATCATCTTCATCAGCAGGCCGAACGCCACATCCGAACGGTGGGTGGCGATGGAGTCTCCGGCGGGCGTATCGGACGTGCTTTCGGGCGCGGGAAGGGTGATGCCGGACTCGGAACAGAGCGAGCGGAACACCTCCGCCGCGTAAGCCGCCGGACGGCGGACCGGGAACCAGCGTTGCCCGGCCTTGCGCAGGCTGCGGCTGGGGATGGTCCACAGCTCGCGCTGGCCGAGTGTGCCATGCTCGTAGATTTGTGCCGTTGAACTGCGGAAGGCGACGGATTTTGCGGGGACGGAACGGGTATCGGCAAAGGCCGTGCTGGCCAGGGCGAGGCGGCCGTCCTGCTGTCGCCATTTCATCAACACGCGGTTGAAGTTGAGGTTCAGGCCGCTGAGGCCGGGGTTGTAGCCCGCCTGCATCGGCTGGCGCTCGTTGAGAGTGGCCGTCTCCGGCAGGGCGCTGCCGTTGTAGAAGAACTGTCCGCTGATGCGGCGGACGCCTTTTTCGCGGAGCTTTGAGACGAGATCGGCCAGATCAGCGGTGTCCAACGCGGGATCACCGCCGCCGATGAGGTGTAGATCGCCCTGAACCGTGCCGTCTTCAACCGGACCCGTGGCATAAATCTCGGTCACAAACCGCGCTTCGGGGCGGAAGGCGGAGAGGGTGAGGAAGGACGTGACCGATTTTGTCACCGAGGCGGGGATGAAGGACTCGTCCGCATTATGCGCGTCGAGCAGGTCTCCGGTCGCCGCGTCGATCAGAACCCAGCCGCTGCGCCCGCGTGGCGGGGCGGTATCGAGCGACAAGGCGGTCGAGCGGATCGGCCTCGCACGGGGCAACGGGGATTGTGCGGCGAGCGCCGTCTTACCCGTCAGCGCCAATGCGCCACCGATGAATGCTCTGCGGGCGATTACCATGCGCCGGACTTTCTGATCTGGGTTGAGGAGAGGGGCGACATCGGGTGGGTCAGCATGGTCCAGCACGGCGCGTCTTGCAATGGCAAAACGGGGGCGGCCTGCGGCGGAAGGCGATAGCGCGCAAAGCGGCGGGCGGCGGGTGACAGACCTGCGCGGAGCTGTTGACCGGGGCGGGCGAGGACGGCGATTGGAACACGGGTCATAATTTGCGGCCACCTATCCCATTGATGAAACTGGGCCAGATTATCCGCCCCCATCAGCCACACAAAACGCACTTCAGGGTAAATTTCCGTTAACGCGCGGATGGTGTCGAGCGTGAATCTGGTTCCGAGGCGGGATTCAATGTCTGTTGCGATGATGCGCGGGTGGTCGATCAGGCGGCAAGCCGCGTCGATACGCTTTGCCAAAGGCGCAGGAGGGCGGGGTTTGAGCGGGTTGCCCGGCGATAACAGCCACCAGACCCGGTCAAGACCCAAGCGCCGCATTGCGGTCTTTGAAATATGCAAATGGCCCTGATGGGCCGGGTTGAACGAGCCGCCCAACAAACCGACCCGCAAGCCGGATGAAGCCGTTGGTTTCGCCTGAAACAAAAAACGCTCTCCCACAACCGAATGCGGGAGAGCGTTATCATTGACTGCGTGACAGGTCTAGCGACCCGACGCACTTACATTGCGCAGGCGTATTGACCGTTATCCGCAAGCTGGATCAGCGAACCGCCGCGACCAACGCAATCCATCAGCGCTTCGTCAGCGATGTTGTTGGTTCCGTTGTATCCGGTATCAACGCCCTGAGGGATAACACTGGAATTTTCAGCCGACGCTGTGGTCTGCTGGCCCGGTGCGGACGCTTCGTAGTTACAGTAATGGTTGAAGTCTTCCGACTGGCTGGCCATGCCGCCCGCCGCGTAACAAGCGCGAAGCGAACCGTCAGCGCCGGTCATGTCGAGAGGGGTGTTCGGGTCCGGTGCGCCGACAGGCTGCGTGAATTCGACGGCAGCAACGGTCTGGGAGCGTACTTCGTCTGCGGTCGGGATGCGGACAACCGTTTCAGTGGAACCGTAAATCGATGCTTCAACAGTTTCGGGGATGAGGACGCCGAGGTCTTCTGCAAATGCAAAACTAGAGGCGAATGTCATTGCTACAGCAAGTGCTGCAAGGGATGATTTTACCACGATAGTCTCCTGCCAAGTTTTCGGATGTGCTTAAGAGCACTTTTGTGACGCAGCCCCTATCGGACCGACATGACGACTGTGTACGTGAAAGACTTGAAAGGAGTTAATAAAATAAATCTCAATATCCGGCTCAGGCCGACGCGACAGAGAGCGCGGCGAAGTCATCAGACCTTGATTCTCAGGGAGTTCCATCGGCAAAATGGACAAAATGTCGCACCCTGAATTCGGTGCGATTTCGTGGCTGAGATGCACCACATTCTTGACACAATTCGACATAAATCGCGAATCATAATCATTTAACTGCGATCAGAGGCGGCGATACCGCCCCTGATAAAGACTTGTCAGAGTGCGAAACAGGCGATGCGAGCAGATGAAATTGGTAAGACAATTCCGCCGCTTGCCTTGCAACGCTCAGTATCTGCTTGAGTCCAGGCCGCTTCCGGCTTGGCCACGTTGTCCTCAACCACGAAGATCGAAACATCTTCACCCTGAACAGGCGTCGCCTCCTCAGAGATCACGCGCGCGCCGGACAGTGAGCGGACTTCCGCCTCGGACAGTACGGGCAAGGCATCCAGATCGAAGCTGCTTTGCTCATCAGCGAGCGATTGCGCGAAGGCGGGTGCTGTGGCGGCGATCATCGCGCACACAGCTATAGGTTTTAAAAACTGCATCACATTCTCCTTGGTAACTATCCGTTAGATAAGAACGTAGCGCTGATTACGCAAAGGGGCATGGCTAAGTTCCATACGGACGAGCACGATTTAGCGAGGTTGTGGCGGTTGGGACGCGATACAATGCGGCGATCCTGTGCGGCGATCCTGTGCGTCTTCGCGATTGACCTGAGCGGGCAAACCATTTGGTATGACGCAAATACCACGGATGCGGAGAGCGATGATGCATAATGAAGCCCTGTTGATGATCGATGTGCAAAATGACTTTTGCCCCGGCGGCGCGCTGGCGGTGGCCGACGGGGATGCGGTGATCCCGGTTATCAACGCGATGCAGGAGCGGTTCGCGCTGCGCATTGCAACGCAGGACTGGCATCCGGCGGGGCATTCGTCCTTTGCCGCCAGCCACGAGGGCGCCGCGCCGTTTTCGATGATCGATATGCCTTACGGGCCGCAAGTCCTGTGGCCGACCCATTGTGTGCAGGGCAGCGAGGGGGCCGCGTTTCACCCTGAGCTGGCGCTGGAAGGGGCGGCGCTTATCATCCGCAAGGGCTATAACCGCGCCATCGACAGCTATTCAGCGTTTTTCGAGAATGACCGGACCACGCCCACGGGACTGACCGGATACCTGCGCGATCAGGGGGTCACGGCGCTGACCATGACGGGCCTCGCCACCGATTATTGTGTACGCTACTCCGCCGTCGATGCGCGCAAACTGGGGTTTGAGGTGACGCTGGTGGAGAATGCCTGCCGTGCGATCGATATGGACGGCTCTCTGGCAGAGGCGATGGCGGAAATGAAGGGGTGCGGCGTGGTGGTGGTTTGACGGGCAGACGCCGCATTCAAACCCTCCGCCACGATGAGAGATCGCTTTCAGCCGTTCAGATAACGATCTGACAACGAATAAATTTCTGATGTCACACCGGACATGCTGACACCCTTTTTGAGCAGGTCGCTTTCCTCGCAGGGCGTGAAGACCGATGAGGATTTTTCAGTGACAGAGCCGATTGGCGCAACCCAGACAAGGAAGCGGCTGACCTGATCGGGGTGTTCCTTGAAACAGGGCAAAACCATGCGCTCAAGGCTTTCGAGAATGCCGTTCTCAAGGGTTGCGCGCTGGATCGAATAGGCGGGCTGATTGGTCTTGATGGCGAGTTCATACGGGGCAACCGCGTCGGGAAGGGCGCTGGCGGGGATCGTGTCCTCAAGGTATTTGCGGTTAAAATCCGGCCCAAGGTGACGCGCGACGTTCGAGCCGTGAACCGCAACGTAAAACCTGCGCGCGCCCTCGTGCAGGTGAATGACGCTGATGTCCCCCACCCATGCGCGAAGCTTGATCGGATCGATAAATTTGGTCGTCGGAAGCGCCGCATCGCCGCGCGCCTGCATCCAGAGGGAGAGCAGGTTTTCCGCCGGCTGACTGAGAACCAACTGAGGGGCGATTGTCGTCATTTTATGCATCCGATGCGGCGTGAGAAACTTCACTAGGTTGTTGTATATGCAGCAGCATTCCGCATTTCGCTGATGGTCGATGTGGCCGCCTTTGTCAATGTTGGCATATAAAAACGGCATACATTATTAAGGGCGTGTCAACGGCTTCAACTGTTTTGCAGCATTCTGCGTAATTCTTGACTCACACTCGGCGCTGTAGGCTTTTGTTTTTTCGCGATTTTCCAGTCGCAAGCTGTTCCGGCTTGCTCCAAATCGCCGGCATTAGGTATCAAACGCACCAACAATGATATACAGTCAAACCGCTGAATCCGCTAGTGTTTATGGATGGAATATGACCACACGATAAGCGGATTGCTGCGAAAGCGGGTGGAGATCGCGCAGGGGATAGAGCGCAACGGGCGTGAGTTATCCCAGTTGCGCGATGATCTTGCCGCGATAGACGGCGCATTGCAGGTTTTCGGCGTTGCCAAAGCGCCAGCGCCTCCTAAACTGCACGAAAAGCAGTTCAGGCGTGGCGAGATACCCCGCCTGATTTACGCAGAACTGCGCGTGAGGCCCATGACAGCGGAGCATCTTGTAAAGCGGGCCATCGCCATCAAGGGCAAGGA
>CALDZQ010000169.1 GCA_937944035.1 uncultured Neomegalonema sp.
AGGCCGTGGACGCCCAGAACCGCGTAAGTGCGGTCCGGTCCTTCCGGATTGTTGAACCGGATGCCCGCCTTGGCATCGAAGAACGGCGAGATCGGGATCAGGCCGGTGATCTGATTTTCCAAGGTCTCGAACGCTTCTTCGTCGAAATCGTACTCGCCTTCGCCCTCCCAGCGGAGTTTGAACTCATCGGTGCCGATGAAGGCGTCGCCTTCGTATGCGCCGATTTGCTCGCCCTCATCGCCGGTGCGGTATTCAAGCCGCTCCAGCTTTGCGCCCCAGATGATGAGGCCCGCATCCGAGATGTCCTGCGCCCAAGCCCCGCTTGCGCACAGAATAAGGGCCACTGCGGTTGCGGCAGCCCGTTGCAGCGCCCTCATTCGCCCGACGCCGCCGGAAGCGAGGCTTGCTTCGGGCCGCCCTCGACGATGATCTTGCGGAACATGCCCGCTTTGGCGTGGTAGGCGAGGTGGCAATGGAAGGCCCAGACGCCAGGCGCATCAACTTCGGTTTCCATGTGGACGATTGTGCCCGGAGAGACCGAGATAACGTGCTTGATCGGATCCCACTTGCCCGTGCCGTTATCGAGAATTGACCACATTCCGTGCAGGTGCATCGGGTGGGTCATCATCGTTTCGTTGATGAATTTGATCCGCACCCGCTCGCCGTAGGTGAAGCGGATCGGATCGGAATCGCCGTATTTGACCCCGTTAATCGACCACGAATACCGCTCCATATTTCCGGTCAGGCGCATCTCGATTTCGCGGGTGGCTTCGCGGTCCGGGTAGAGCGGTTTTTGGGCTTTCAGGTCGGTGTAGGACAGGAACTTACCGCCATTCGCCGCCGTGGGTTTCAGGCCGGAGCCGTTGGCGTAGTAGGGGTCATCGCTTGGCCCGCCCATAATCGTGCCGTCCGGCATCATGTGCGCGCCTTCGGGCATTTCCATGTCGCCGTGCTCCATTTTTGCCATGTCATGGTCTGAGCCGTGGTCCATACCATGATCCATTCCGGCCATCATCGGGTCCAGCGCCATGTCGGCCATCGTCAGCAGCGGGGGATCGCGCAGGGCCGGAACTTCGGCCGCCATGCCGGCGCGGGGGGCGAGCGTGCCGCGTGCGGCGGCGGTGCGGGCCATCGACTCGGCGAAGATCGTGTAGGCTTTTTCTTCCGTGGGCCGCACGATCACGTCGTAGGTTTCGGCCACCGCGATGCGGAATTCGTCCACCGTGACGGGCTGCACATTGTTGCCGTCAGACTGCACCACGGTCATTTTCAGGCCCGGAATGCGGATGTCGAAAAAGGTCATCGCGGAGGCATTGATGAAGCGCAACCGCACCCGCTCGCCTTTGTTGAACAGGCCCGTCCAGTTCATGTCGGCGGTATGGCCGTTCATCAGCGGGGTGTAGCCTTGAACATCCTCAATATCCGTCGGCATCATCCGCATCATGCCCCAGTCGGAGCGATCCCCCAACGCCGCGCCCGCGCCCTTGTCTTTACTGTCCGAGAACAGATCAAACAGCGTGCGTTGCTGGCGGTTGTAGTAATCCGGCGAGGTTTTCAGGTTGCGCATAATCTTTGCGCCGGAATGGTGGTGCTTGTCGGTCAGGATGACGACGTATTCGCGATCATACTTGAACGGCTCGCGGTCTTTCGGCTCGATGATAATCGCGCCATACGCACCGTCGGGTTCCTGAAACTCGCTGTGGCTGTGATACCAATACGTGCCGCTTTGCTTGATGGGAAAGCGGTAGGTAAACGTCTCGCCCGGCTTGATCCCGTCAAAAGTCAGACCCGGCACGCCGTCCATTTGATAGGGCAGAATAAAGCCGTGCCAATGGATCGAGGTATCGACGCTGAGATTGTTTTTCACATTGATAACAACGTCCTCGCCTTCCTTAAAGCGCAAGGTCTCGCCGGGGGATTTGCCGTTGAATCCGACCCCCGTTTTCGTGGTGTGGCCGAGGTCGATCTGAACCCGGTCCACGCTGATATTATATTCATCCGCATGAGCGGCGGCGGCCCCGAAAAGGGCCAGCCCCAATGCGGCGGTTGTTACAAAGCGCATGGTCTTTTTCCTTTTCTGAGGTCAGTGGCCGATTGCGAAGCTGCCTGCCATGCCGGAATCGTAGTGGCCGGGAATGTTGCAGGCGAATTCAAGCTCGCTTTTCGTGTTGAAGGTCCAGACGACTTCGGCGGTTTCGCCCGGTTCCATCAGCAGGGAATTCGGCTCGTCATGGGCCATGTCATGATCCGAGCCTTTGGTCGCGGCCATTGCGGCGCGGTTGATCTTATCCGGCTCGATCATGCCCATATCGAACATCATCTGCATATGCGGGCCGTGCGAGGCGTGCTCGTCCGGGGTGTTGATGTTGAATTCGTGGACGAAGGAACCGGCGTTTGTGACGACGAATTTCACCGTCTCGCCATGAGCGATGGAGATGTTTTCCGGCTCGTAATAGTTGTCGTACATGGTGACGTTGATGGTGCGGGAGGGTGCGCCGCCATGCGTGCCGATCTCTGGCGTTTTGCCGTGGCCGTGCGAGTGATTGCCGCTGCCTGCGGCGAGGGTAAGGGATACGGGTGCGATGCCGGAAATCAGCACGGCAAACGCCGCGATTTTGAGGGTGTTCATAGGTCTTCTCCGAAGGAATTGATTGGTTGAAACCCGTGCGGGGTTTTTGAGATCAAGCAATCGATTTCGGAGGGGGTGCTTCGGGCATGATTGTGATCGAGCGCCATGCGGGTGGCTGGACTTCAAATATGAGTAAGTCGATATACCCCAAACGCAGCATTGGCGCAGCTAAAGTGACAAAGCCGCAGCCGCCCATGCTGCAACAATTCAAGGACTCGTCCGAATGCGTGTCTTCCCCGCTGGGGGCTGTGTGTTGGTGGTGATGGTTGTGACCT
>CALDZQ010000170.1 GCA_937944035.1 uncultured Neomegalonema sp.
GCTTGGAGGTCGCTGATCTGCTTTTGCAGGGTTTTGATCTCGTCAGATGATTCTTCTTTTGCTGTGGCCTTCGCGGGTGCAGCAGGTTTTGCAGGCTCTGCGCCGGGCATCCCCGGAACCTGACCGAACGGTGTGAACACCTTCATCGCGTTCTGAAAAATCTCGGCATTACGCTCGGTCATCGTGCGCATCGCATCGACCGCCGCCTCCCCGCCAAAGGTGCGGGTAAACTGTTCCTGATTGAGTGACAGATTTTCCAGGCTCATCTCAAGATAGCTGGGCACAAAGGATTCCATGCTGTTGCCATAGAACCCGATCAGCTGGCGCAAGAAGTTGATCGGCAACAGGTTTTCACCCTTCGCCTCTTCTTCAAAAATGATCTGGGTCAGGACGGAACGGGTGATGTCCTCGCCGGATTTCGCGTCATAAACGACAAAGTCCTCGCCGTTTTTCACCATCACAGACAGCGTATCAAGCGTCACATAACTGCTGCTCGCCGTGTTATACAGGCGCCGGTTGGCGTATTTTTTGATCGTAATCGGATCAGGTTTGCCGTCCGATTTCGATGAACCGCCGGATTTCGCGTTGTCGTCGCTCAGCATCACATCACTCCTGAAGCGGCTTTGTCGGGTCAGCGCGGCCGCTACGCAGGGTCATCTTCGCACTTGCGGTTTCGCGGCGCAACATTTTTCCGGTTTGCGGGTGCAGCGCAACATACAGAAAATATGACGCTTTTGACCATGAGTGCTATTATCGGAGCGAAACCGGGAGAGGCGAAAAACACGTATGCCCAAAGCGCGCAGCCAAATGGACCGTGAGACGCCGTCCGGTGATGCCCGCAAAAGCGCGCATGGCTTTCGCGGTGACGGGGCGGCAATCCTGATGCAGTTTCTGAAAAACGGCCCGATGAAAGACCTCGCGGCCCTGATCGAAGACGGCCCCGCCGACATCATCGAAGTCACGGCTTTGAGCGAGAGCATCTCTGAAATGCTGAGCGGGCTGTCGCTCTATCAGACCCACCCCTACCACACCGCCACCCCTGCCGCCCGCTGCCTGTGGCGCAAGGGGTCGTCGCGGCTGCTGGCCTATGAAGGCTCCGGCCCGCCCGTCCTCGTTGTCCCGTCGATGATTAACCGCGCCTCGATTATGGACCTGACGCCGACGCTGTCGCGGATGCGCTGGCTGGCGCGCAACGGTTTTCGCCCCTACCTGTTCGACTGGGGCGCGCCGGGTCCGGCGGAGGCGTGGTTCGAGATCGGTGATTACCTCGAAAAACGCCTGCAACCAGCGCTTAGCGCGATCCTGCGCGAGAGCGGCGGTCCCGTGCATCTGATCGGCTATTGCATGGGCGGGCCGATTGCGCTGGCCCTCGGCACGCGGCAAAGCGCGGACATCGGCAAGATCGTCACGCTGGGAACCCCTTGGGATTTCAGCCACTTCCCGGAGCACGCCCGTTTTCAGGCAAACCAAAAAGCGTTGGAGGCGTCGCTGATGACGATGGGCGGCCTGTTCGGCGCGATCCCGCCGCAAGTCACCCATTCCTTCTTTGCCCTGCGCAATCTTGAATCGGGTGCGAAGAAATTCCAACGCTTCGCCCATATGGACCCCGCGAGCGAAGCAGCCCGCCGCTTTATTGCCGTCGAGGACTGGCTCAATAACGGCGTCCCCGTGCCCATGCCCGTCGCCAAGGAGTGCTTTTCCGGCTGGCTGGTCGATAACGGATTGATGACCGGGGAGTGGCGCATCAAGGGCGCGCCGCTTGATCTGTCCGCGCTCACATCGCCGATGATGGTCGTGGTCGGACAGCGGGACAGTGTCGTGCCCCCCGCATCCGCCCTGCCCCTCGGCAAAGCCGTCCCGCACGCACGACTGTTAGAGCCGCCCGGCGGCCATATCGGCATCATCCTCGCGCCCGACGCAGACGAACCCGTCTGGCATCCTGTCCGTGATTTTCTGATGGAGAACCAGCGATGAGCGCCCCTGTATACATCCTCGGCTACGGCTCACTGATCTGGGATCTCGATGATCTGGCGCCCAAAGTGCGCGGCGACTGGCGGATGGGCGCGGGGCCGTCGCTGCCGCTGGAATTCAGCCGGATCTCGCCGAAGCGCAAGCAATCCCTCGTCGTGGTGATCGACGCGATCCACGGCGATCTGTGCCCGACCCACGCCATCGCAAGCATCCGCCCCACCATCGCGCAAGCCGTCACCGACCTCGCCGCCCGCGAGCGCACGGGTGAGGCGCATATCGGCTGGGTCGATATGGCGAGCGGCGGGCATTACTCGGTCCGCGAGGGCGTCTCGCCGCTGGTCCGCGACTGGTGCGCGGCGCAAGGGGCCGCCGGAGCGGTTTGGACTGATCTGGATGGCAATTTCGAGCGGGACACGGGCCGCCCCTTCACCTTACCCAACGCCATCGCCTATCTGCGCGGCCTTAAGGGCGAAAGCCTCGCCGCCACCCTCGAATACATCAACGGCGCACCCGCCGGAACCGACACCCCCCTGCGCCGGGCGCTGACTGCCGATCCGTGGTGGCGCGGGCTGTCGTGACGCGCTACAGCGTTGTGCGTAATTCCTAAACCACGCACAATGCTGTAATCTTCTGTTTCTACGCGATTTCCCAGTCGCAAAGTGTTTCCACTTTGCTTGAAATCGCGGCATTATGTATCAAACGCACCAA
>CALDZQ010000171.1 GCA_937944035.1 uncultured Neomegalonema sp.
CGGACCGTCAAAGGTTTCACCCACCTCCGCGATCAGATCATTATGCTCGAACTCCGGCGGGACGAAATGGGTCAGCGCGAGGATCCTCGCGTCCATGTCACGGGCGATGCCGCCGACCTCTGATGACAGCGTGTGGTAGGAGGCGACGTTGTCCATCGTTTTGGAGGACCTGTGCTTGCCAGACGGTGCGGGACGGTGGAGCATGACCTCGTGGATCAGCAGATCCGCCCCCCGCCCCGCTTCGATTAATGCCGGACAATGCGCGGTGTCGCCGGAATGGACGATGGTTTGACCATCCGCACTGAAGACAAACCCGAAAGCCGGGACCACGGGGCCGTGATCGACATCCACAGTCGCCACGTCGATGTCGCCCGCCTTGAAGGTGTCGCCGCCCGCAATTTCCACCGGTTCGATCTCCAGACCTGCGGTGGAGGTGCGTTGCTCGAACTTCGTGCGCTGGTCGCGTTCGGCTTCCCAGGCTTTCATAACCGCCGCGATATGGTCCAGCACCGGGCGCGGCGCGTAGATGCGCCACGGCCTGTCACGGCCCTGATGCCAGCTTGAGATCACAAGCTGGTAGAAATCCACCAGATGATCGGTGTGGAAATGGGTGATGAGCAGCGCGTCGATCTGCGCGCCCCTGATACCCGTCTCAACCAGCCGCTGCGTCACGCCGGAGCCGCAATCGATCAGCAGTTTCGCCGTATCCGTGGCGATCAGCGTCGCCGCCCCGCCGCGCTCAGGATGAACGACGGGGCAGCCTGTGCCGAGCAGGACCGTCTGCACGTTTATTCATCCACGGGCTTGTCTGCCCGCACACGCACATAGGAGCCGGGGGCCGGTTCGATAATCCCATTGACCGCACCCGGTTCGCGCGGGTCGACTTTTTTGCCCGATTTCTTGGCCAGCCACGCCGCCCAGTCCGGCCACCATGAACCGGGGGTCTCTTTCGCACCGTCAAGCCATTCTTCGAGCGTACCCGGCCATTTCGATTTGGCGGCGGGATTGGTCCAATACTGGTATTTCACTTTATCAGGATTCGGCGGGTTAATAACCCCAGCAATATGGCCCGAACCGCCCACGACCAGCTTTACCGGCCCCCCGAACAACCGCGCGCCTCGAAAGACCGACTCGGCGGGGGCGATGTGGTCTTCACGCGCGCAGACGGAGTAGATCGGCGTTTTGACCGCACCCAGCTCCAGCGTTTCGCCCAGCAATTCCATCTTGCCCTCGGCCAGTTTGTTGTCGCGATAATAGTCTTTCAGATACGACAGATGGCACTTTGCGGGCATATGGGTGGAGTCCGCGTTCCAGTAGAGCAGGTCGAATGCGGTCGGTTCTTTGCCGAGATAGTAGTTATTGACGACGTAGCTCCAGATCAGCTCGTTACCGCGCAGCATGTTGAAGGCTTGGGCCATATGCCGTGCGCCGATCACGCCACCCGCGCGCTCGGATTCCTCCTCCATCGAGGCGAGGGTTTTGTCGTCGATGAAGATGCGCAGGTCGCCACCCTTCACAAAATCGGCTTGCGCGGTGAAGAAAGTGGCCGATTTGATGCGTTTGTCGCCCGTCTTGGCCATATGCGCCAGTCCGGTCGAAAGCATCGTGCCGCCGATGCAGTAGCCGACGGTGTTGACCGATTTCGCCCCCGTCTCGGCGATCACCACGTCGAGGGCTTTATACAGTCCTTCGGTGACGTAATCGGGGAAGTCGAAATGGCGGCGCTTGTGCGGCTCAGGGTTTCGCCACGAGATCATAAAGACGGTGAAGCCCTGCGCGGTCAGCCAGCGGACGAGGGACTTTTTCTCGTTCAAATCCATGATGTAGAATTTGTTGATCCACGGCGGCGCGATCAGGAGCGGGGTTTCATGCACCTGTTCCGTCGTCGGGGCGTATTGGATCAGCTGGAACAATTCGTTCTGGAAAATCACGCTACCCGGTGTGATGGCGATGTTTTTGCCAACCTCGAACGCTGTCATATCGGTCTGGCTGATCCACAGCTCGCCGTCGCCGCGTTTCATGTCCTTGAGCATCTGCCGCATCCCGCGCACGATATTGCCGCCCTGCTCGTCGGAGGTGGCCTTCAGGACTTGCGGGTTCATGGCAAAGACGTTGCTGGGGGACATCGCCTCGGCGAAGCGTTCGGTGAAGAATTCCAGTTTTTTGCGCTCGTCTTCCGGCAGGGATTGATCGCCCTTGGCAACCGTGTCGCGCATCCAGGTGGAGGCGAGAAGATAGCTTTGCTTGAGGTAGCTGAAGACGATGTTGTTGTCCCATTCCTCATCGGCAAAGCGTTTGTCTTTCGCGGCATTGGCGAGACCTTTGACAGGCTGCGGTTCGGCGCCCGCAATCTGTGCGAGGGCATTGGTCCACAGCGTTGCCTGCTGATGCCACATGTCGATGCCGGCCTCGATCAGCGTTTCAGGGTTTTCCAACATCGCTTTTTGCAAATCGGCCAGCGCGGGGGCGAGGTTATAGGGATCGGGGTTTTGGCCTTGCCCGTCCGCGTGTTTTTCCAGGTAATACGTCCACGCTTCCTGGGCCAGCGCATAGGCATTGGCCATATTCTCGGCGGCAACAGTGGCAGCCTGAACGGGGTCGTCGGATGTCTGTGATTGTTTGGAATTTTCGGTCATCTTCTCAACACCCATTTGCTTATACGATACAATGTTGCATTGTTACCCTGTGAGCGCGCCAAGAGATAGGCGTTGCCACAGCATTCATGCGGAGGCCGTTCTGTCAGATGATAACGCTGTACCCTCGAAAATCGATCTTTATCGGCATATTACTCGCCTTTAGCGGATGCGGGGGAGAGATCAGCCGGATTAACGGCCTGCCTGAAACAATGGACACCTCCGGCGTGCCCTGGCCACAGCTTGTGGATGTGCCCGATGCGCCGACCGAAGGGTTGGAAGCCGGGAAGGGGCGCGCGTTGCTGGCGGAGTTGAATGCGGAGGGCGCGCAGGTATCCGAACGGCGGGCGGCATCCCCTGTGCCGTTAGAGACGACTGTGCTGGAAGCGCGGGCGGCAGAGGTGGATGCGCGGCGGGCTTTGCCTGTGGCGCGTGTCGATACGCAAGCCTTGACCGAGCGCGGCGCACGGCTGAGCCAAATGCGCGGAGCGGAGGCGGTGGCCTCTGTGGATACCGACGCGTTGCGGCAGCGGGCGGCGCTGACACGCAATGCGGGGCGGCAGGATCAGGATGTGAACACATCCGATCTTCTGCAACGGGCCGCGCGGATCAGGGAAGCGGGCCGCTACGGTCAGCAGGTGGATACGGCGGCTTTGCAGCAACGCGCCGCAATCACACGTAATGCGGGGCGCTATGGCCAGCAGATTGACACGCTGGAGCTTCAGCAGCGGGCGGCTGTAACGCGCAATGCCGGGATTAACAGCAGGCCCGCAGTGGACACACTGGATCTTAAGGACAGAGCGCAACGGGGGCAAGTACCGGCAGCTGTGCCGAGAACAAAGCCTGCGACGGCCTCGCGTCCTGCGGTCCCGCGTAAAGCGCCGGATACACCCGTGTTGGGGCAGGATTTCCTCGCACGGGCCAAAGCGGCGCAGGAGCGGGCGCGCAAGGCAGCTCAAGCGCGGGAATAGATGCCCCCCCACAATCACCTGCGGGGGAGAGCGCTTCACTCAAACTGCTTGAGATACTCAATCACCGCCGCGCGGTCGTCTTCGTCAGGCAGACCTTTGAAGGACATCTTTGTGCCTTTCATAAACGTGCGCGGGGCTTCGAGATACCAGCCGAGGGTTTCGGCGTTCCAGATCAGACCTTCGGCGGCGGCTTTTTTCATGGCTTTGGAATAGCGGAATTTCTCCACCTCGCCCGCCGCGCGGCCCATGACGCCGTTGAGCAACGGACCGGTGCGGTTTTTCGCCTTCTCGCCGACCTGATGACACGCGCCGCATTTTTTGAAGACTTTTTTGCCTTTCGCGGCAAGGTCGGCGTCAAAGGCGGGCGCGGTGGCGGCTATGGTGACGGTTTCGCCCTCATCCGTGGTGGCTTCTGTCTCCGGCGTCACGTCCAGCACGGCGGCGCGCATGGTGATTTTGACAGGCTCCGGCGTGCAGTCGCTCATGCACGGTTCGCCCTTGGCGAGGGTCATGGTGTCGGGGCGCTCATCGGCGATGAAACCGCCTTCGTTGGGCATTTCGATGTCAGCGAAATTCTCGCGGGTCAGCTCGAAATCCTCATCGTCGATGATGTCGTTCATATAGAGGACATACGCGGTGAGGGCGTAGACCTCATCATCACCGAGGGATTGCGCATCACCGAACGGCATGGCGCGGTGGATGTAGTCCCACACGGTCGAGGCGTAGGGCCAGTAGGAGCCGATGGTTTTGACAGGGCGGTCATCCTCCAACGTGCCATCACCGCCGACGAGAACCGGCCAGCGGCCCTCGCCTTCGCCGAAGACGCCGTGGCAGGTGGCGCAGCGGTCGTTATAGATCGGCTCGCCATCGGCAGGGGTTCCGCCCCCCTCCGGCAGACCTTGGCCGTCGGGGCGGATGTCGATGTCCCATGCGGCGATTTCGGCGGGGGTCGCCGCACGGCCGAGGTCGTTGGCGAGACTCGGGGTGGTGAAGAGGAGTGTGGCAAGGGTGGCAAGGGTGGTGAAAAGCACCCAAGGGGGAGGGAATCCGCTCGGTCTTACTGCAAAGCGATCAACCAACTTCAACATTTTCGACCTCCCCATCCTTTTGGACGTACCACGTCTGGATGCTGTTGTTATGATAGATGGATTCCGTGCCGCGCACGTCGCGCAGGGCGTTTTTGGTCGGCTGGACCCAGCCTTCGGAATCGATGGCCCGTGATTGCAGCAGCAGCGGCTCGCCGTCCCAATCGAACTCGTGGTAAAAGCGGTGCAGCGCCTTGGTGTGGCTGGGGCCGTCCACGCGGGCGGTGGTCCAGTTGCGGCCCCCGTCGAGCGAGACATCGACGCGGTCAATCGTGCCGCGCCCGGACCATGCGAGGCCGCTGATAACCGTGCGGCCCTTGCCGTGGGCGATCGGCGCTTGCGGGGACGGGCTGGTGATGACGGATTTTACATCCATCTCCCACGTGAAGCGGCGGGCTTTGCCGGAGGCGAGCAGGTCGGTGTATTTCGAGGTTTCCTCGCGGTGATGCCACGGCTCGTCGCCGACTTCGATCCGGCGGAGCCATTTGACCCACATATTGCCCTCCCATCCGGGCACGACGATGCGCAAGGGGTAGCCTTGTTCGGGGCGCAGTGCCTCGCCGTTCATGGCGAAGGCGACCATGCAGTCGTCGAGCGCCTTTTCCATCGGGATCGAGCGGGTCATAGCGGAGGCATCCGCGCCTTCGGGCATGATCCATTTGGCGTTGGTTTTGACGCCCGCCTCCTCAAGGATGTGCTTGAGTTTGACGCCCGTGTAGACGACGCAATGGACCATGCCGTGGGTGAACTGACAGCCGTTAAGCTGCGCCCCGCGCCACTCCATGCCGCTGTTCGCCGCGCATTCGAGGAAATAGACGTGGTTCTCGCGCGGGAAGCGTTTGAGGTCTTCCATCGTGAAGACCAGCGGCTTGTCGACGAGGCCGTTTATCATCAGGCGGTGTTTTGCCGGGTCCACTTCGGCAACGCCCGCGTGGTGGCGCTCGAAGCACAGGCCGTTGGGGGTGATGATACCCTCCAGCTTGTGCAGCGGGGTGAAATTGATCGAGGAGATCGGGTCGGCGGTCAGCCACGGCACATCGCGGCGCACGGCATCGGCCTCATACGGCGACGGCGTGCCATAGGGCCGCGCATCGACACCGTCGCCAAGGCTTTGCATCCACGGTTGCAATTCGGTGATCGCCGGATCGTTCGCGCGGGCGGGAACCGTAAGCGCCGCACCGCCCGCAATGGCGGTGGTGAGGAGGGAGCGGCGGGAGGGGCCGCTTTTGCTGATCGGATCAGTCATTACACTCTCCGTCTGTGAAATAGGGGCGTGGTTTCGGGGGATTTTTACTGATCTTGTCATACCCCGCGCAAGCGGGGTATCCATTCATCAGCGCGCCTTGGCGTCCGCTATTTACAAGATCAACGGTCGGGACTTGTTGAGAAATGGATTCCGGCCTTCGCCGGAATGACACCGTCTTTTGTTGCGGCAAACCCATCACACCACCACCTTGATCGCGCTGTTTTCGCGGGGGGAGACGGTTTTGTGTTCGGCCAGATGCGCCTCGACCACATCCCAGATAGGCGGGCCTTCGGTTTCCTCGTTGACGGAGGCCCAGCCCGCGACAGTGTATTCGCGGGACGGATCGATCGGGTCGCCTGTCTTGAGCAGGGTCATTTCCGAGATGCGCTCGCCCACGGGGGCGTTTACGTCGATGCGATAGCCCATGCCGCCGACGCGGACCATGTCGCCACCCTGCTGGTAGTAGGGATCGACGTTGAAGATGTTATCGGCCACGTCTTCGAGGATCACCTTGATGAACCCGCCCGTCATCGGGCTGCGGTAGGCCGCCGGATAGGTCATCGCCGTGGCGCTGTGCAGGTCTTCGACGGTGATGTCGGACCCCGGCAGCACGCTCGGCCCCCAGCGGAAACCGGGCGAGAGGGCAATATCCGCCTCGCGCTGTTCGAGCAGGGCGTCGCAGATGAGATCATCCCATGTGCCGTTGAAATTGCCCCGCCGATAGAGCGTGCCGTCGGTCTTGCCGATCACGCGGGCCAACTCATCCGCGTAGGGTTCGCGGACCTGTTCGATCAACGCGGTGATTTCGGGATCGGGGGCGATCACATCCGAGAAGACGGGGATCAGGCGGTAGCCGATGTCCTTGACCGCGCCGCCCTGCACATCGAGATCAATGCGGGAGACGAATTTGCCGTGCGAGCCGGAGGCCACGAGATGGGTATCACCGACCTGCACCATCTGCGGCAGCGCATCATGGGTGTGGCCCGTGAGGATCACGTCGATGCCCTTGACGCGGCCCGCCAGCTTTTTGTCCACGTCAAAACCGTTATGCGACAGCAGGACGACCAGTTCGGCCCCCTCCTCCCGCGCCTCGTCGACGACCTCCTGCACACGCGCCTCGCGGATGCCGAAGCTGAGATCCGGGAACATCCAGCCGGGATTGGCGATGGGCATGTAAGGGAAAGCCTGACCGATAACGGCGATTTGCACACCGCCGCGCTCGATCATTACCATCGGCTCGAAGGCGGGTTCGTCCCATTCCTTGTCGAAGATATTCGCGCCCAGAAACGGGAAAGGCAGGTCTTCGATCACTTCGCGGACGTAATCGCCGCCATAGGTGAATTCCCAATGCGCGGTCATCGCGTCGGGTTTGAGGGCGTTCATGACGGTTATCATGTCCTGCCCCTTGGTGGCGTTGGCGGTATAGCTGCCCTGCCATGTGTCGCCGCCGTCCAGCAGCAGTGCATCGGGGCGGTCGGCACGGATGCGCTTTAGGATGGTGGAGACGCGGTCGAGGCCGCCCATGCGGCCGTATTCGCTGGCCAGCGCGGCGAAATCGGGGGCGCTGAGGGCGTAAGCTTCGGCGCTGCCCGCCTCGATGCCGAACATCTTCTGGAACGCCTTGCCCGTGACATGAGGCGGCTTGCCCAGCGCACCGCCGACGCCGAGATTCACGGACGGCTCGCGGAAATACATCGGGTTCAGCTGCGCATGAATATCGGTGATGTGCATCAGCGTGACATTGCCGACCGGCTTCATGTCGATCAGCGCGCTTTCGGTGAGGCTTTGCTGTGCGGCGACGCGCGACAGGCCGCCCCCCGCGCCGGTCAATGCGGCGGCGGCGGCGCTTGCTTGCAGGAATTCGCGGCGGGTAATCATGGCAAAGCTCCGGGCATGAGGGGGCCGTTCACGCAGATGCGTGTTGAGGGGGAGGAGTCATTGTCTGCGCAGGCAGACAATCCAGACTCGCATGACGGAGAAAGATTTCCTCAAGAAACGAGGCTGGATACTCCGCTTTCGCGGAGTATGACTCTGGTTACTTGTGAAAAGCGACCGGTCAGCTGACCGTGATCTTCTTTTCGGTTTCAAAATCACCGTCATTATCGGTCTTCCACAGGAAGCCGACAGTGCCGCTTTCGGGCACTTTCAACGTGAATTCGATATACGGGTTGGTCGAGACGGCCGCGCCGATGTCTGTTTCAAAAACCGTCTCGCCGTTGAAGGTGGCTTTGAAGTAATTGACGATGTCCTGCGGGATGATCTCGCCGGTTTTCTTGTCTTTGCGCTGTCCGGATTCCATCGTGTGCGAGATCAGGGTCTTGATCGTGACGACCTCGCCTGCTTCGGCTTTTTTCGGGACTTTTACGCGGGGTTTGATCTTAGCCATGTCTATTCCTTAACCTCCACATCCGCCGATGGTGACTTTGACTTCGCGGGACGCGCTGTAGACCGAGCCGTCCTTCATTTTCGCAACCGCAACCACGTTTTGCGTCTTGGCAAGGCGGATGCGGGTGGAGGCGGATGCCTCGCCGCTGAGCGCGCTGAACTTGAACGTCGCGACGCCGGGATTGGGGTTGCCGTCGGCGAGGATCATGATTTCCGCGACCATATCATCGCCTTCCATCGCGGAATCGACGGAGACTTCGATCGGGACAGAGTTACCGTTTTCAGCGATTTCCGGCGCTGTGACGGTGATTTTACCCGTTCCGACTTTCATATCGCCGGCAAATGCGGAGATCGCATCATCGACCCCCTTCGCCATCGCGGGCAAACCGACCGTAGCGGCGGCGACCCCGGCGACGGTGAACACAAGCGCATCGCGGCGCGTGAGCTGCATCGTCATTCCACATCCTCCCAAATTTAAACTGCTCTTGTGGCAGAAACATATTCAATAAAATAAATACACGGTTGGGAGAGGAATGCAAGGGGGGAAAGTTACGGGGAATTCAACGCCGTTGCCGCGCGGCTGAGAACATCTTCCGCCCATTGGTTGAGGCTTTTGCCGGATAGTTCAGCCGCGAGGGCCGCTTTGCGGTGTGTTTCAGGATCAACGCGGAACATGACCCGCCCTGAATACGGCTTTTGCGGAGACTTGCCGATTTTGGCGCATGTCTCAACGTAATCATCCACGGCTTCATGAAAAGCCCGCTTCAGATCTTCGACGTTATCCGCATGAAAACCGACGCCATCACGGATTCCGGCGATCCGACCCGCGAAAATGCCGTCCTCATCATCGTA
>CALDZQ010000172.1 GCA_937944035.1 uncultured Neomegalonema sp.
CGCAAAACCCGCCAAATCCCCGTCCGCACATGCCTCGGCATAGCCTCCCCGCCACCCGCCATAAGCAGCAGCGCAGCAACCATCCTAACCAGCGCGTCGCGGTGGCGGTCTATGGCGAGCGTCCAGTCCATTAATATGAACCGCGATCAGGCCGGACAGCAATGTGCATGGAAATGCCCACTCTTGGGGCAATTCCATGCTCAAGTTGATCGCGCTTCATATGTCTCAAATCCTCTTTCATATCGAACAAAAAAGGAACTTACCCACCCGAACCAGCGCCCGTCAAGCGCCATTCCGGCGTCAGACAGTGCCACCCGGTCAAAACCGCTTTTTTATCTGCGAACCGGCGCACTCCAATTCACAGGAATCAAACCAACCCGCTATTCACCTTGATCGGCCCGTCCGTCAGTATCCGCCGCGCCTCCGCCGCATCGGCGGAAATCTGAGCGGTCAGCTCTTCCAAGCCGTTGAACTTCTTCTCGTCGCGGATGAACGCGATCAGCGACACCGCAATCTCCACCCCGTAAAGGTCGCCGCTGAAATCAAACAGATGTGCCTCCAGGATCGGCACGGTCTTCTCGAAAGTCGGGCGCATTCCCAGATTCGCCACGCCGCTGACATGGCCCTTATGCGCGCCCTCTAAAATCTCGACCTCAATAGCATAGACCCCGAATTTCGGTGCGAGAATTCCGTCGAGTGCAAGGTTGGCCGTCGGGAAAGCCAACTGCCGCCCCCGCTGGTCGCCCATCTCGACCACGCCCCGTATCCGGTGCGGTGCGCCCAATATCGCCGTCGCGTCTTCGGGCTTGCCGTCCCGCAACGCCGCCCGTGCCGAGGAGGATGAATAAAGCGCCCCCTCCTCATCCGCCACAGAGTCCAGCGCGGTCACGCTGAACCCGTGCGCCTTGCCCAGCTCCGCCAGCGTCGCGGTATTGCCCGCCCGCTTGGCCCCGAACCGGAAATCCCCGCCCACGGTCACGGCGCCGACGTTCAGCCCGTCCACCAGCACCCGCTGCACAAATTCCTCCGGCGTCATCGACGATAAAGCCGCATCGAAATCGAGCACATGCGTCGTCTCAACCCCCATCGCCGCCAGTTTACGCGTTTTTTCCGGCAGGGTGGTCAGACTGAACGAGGGGGAGTCGGGGGCGAAGAACGCGCGCGGGTGCGGATCAAACGTCACCACCGCCAGCGGCGCATCGGGTATCGCCTCACGCGCGGCATCGATCACCGCCCTGTGTCCGCGATGGACCCCGTCGAAATTGCCGAGCGCCACGGTCGGGCGATCCCCGCCATCGCCGCTGTATCCCTTGACTATACGCATCGTTCCGGCACTCCTGATGCCGGATCGGCATCGTGTTTAATCTGGTCTCGACGGCGCAATGACCATCGCCTCGCCGTCCAGCACTATCGTATCACCGACGGTGCAGACGCAATCAAGTATGATCCGGTTTTTTTCCGGGATCATGTCCTTCACTTTACAGACAACATCGACGGTATCGCCGGGCCGCACGGGTGCGCGGAACTTCAGCGTCTGGCTCATATAGATCGCCCCGTGGCCGGGCAGTTGCTCGCCGATGACGGCAGAGATCAGGCTGGCCGTCAGAATGCCATGCGCGATGCGGCCTTTGAAAATCGTCCCCGCCGCATGGTCATCGCAGAAATGCAGCGGATTGCGGTCGCCGCTGGCATTCGCAAACGCTTCGATTTCCGCATCCGAGATCACCCGCGACAGGCGGCGCTCAAGGCCGACGCTGATTTCGTCAATATAGAGCGTGCTCATAACAGGTCTCCGTGGTCCGCGAAATAATATGTCGTGATTAATGCTGAACGCGGTTTTTTATGACTTACCGCAGAAACGCAAGCGCTGTTTTCGGCGCGGCGTTTTCCCGTGCCAGATAGGCCGCCATCGCGTCGGGGATAATCGCCCCGTCCGCATCCAGCAACTCCGCCGCCGCCAGCCCCGCCGCAATGAACAGCGCATCGATGCCATAGTCATTGGCCCCGCGAATATCCGTCGCCGGACCATCCCCGATTGCCAGTATCCGCGCCGGATCAAGCACCCGCCCCGTCCGCTCCGCCAGCTTGCTCAGCGCGAGGTCATAGACGGGCCGGTGCGGCTTGCCATACAGGCGCACCGCGCCCCCCGCCGCCGCATATGCCGCCGCCAGCGCCCCCGCGCAGTACAGCCGCCGCTCGCCCCGATCCACGACAATATCAGGGTTCGCGCAGACAAAGATCAGCCCGCGCTCCAGCGCCTCCGCGATCATTCCCGCGTAATCCTCCGGCGTCTCACGCGCATCATCGGTCAGGCCGGAGCACAGGATGAAATCCGCCTCCGCCAGTGATTTACGCTGAATACCCAAGCCGTCGAACAAGTCCCGATCCTGCGGCTTGCCGATGTGATAGCAGCTTTCGCCGAACTGCCCGCTCTCCAGCGCCAGCAGCGTCGCATCACCGGATGTGACGATCAGGTCATACGAATCCTCCGGCGCGCCCATCTTGTCCAGCAGCGCGGCCACCGCGAAATCCGGTCGCGGCGCATTGGTCAGCAACGCGACAACCCCGCCCTGCGCCCGATACGACCGCAACGCCTCCACCGCCTCCGCATGAGGCCGCACCCCGTTGTGATACACCCCCCACAGGTCACACAGCACAGCATCATACCCGCCGGAGATGTCGTCGAAAGATTGAATGATGTGGGTCATGGGCGGTTCTCCGGCTTGAGGTGAGAACCCTATGGCACAAGCAGGGCGGGGCGTCAGCAGCTAACTCACCCTAACTTAACGGCGCGCCCTGACAGTCGAAAACCCCGTCCGTGATCGTCTCGAAATCCACCCGCAGCCCGTCGGTCGAGACGGCGTAGTGCCCCGCTCCGGCCCCCGCCTCTTCATCAGGGAACACCTTCCAGCACGACATCTGATCGTAGCGGAAACAGTGGTAATCGGCGATGCTGTGCCATGTGCCTTCCTGACACTGGCCCCCGGTATCGCGCCAGATCACGACCCGCCCGTCATGGTAGGCTTCGCTGCCATAGGGGCGGCCCTTATACGTGAAAGTCGCGGTTTTGCCCTGCATCAGGTCGTAAAACGCCTGCTTGCCCAGCGGTTCCGCCTCGGCCAGCGCGTTGCCGGACCATGCGGTCCCCGCGATTACTGCAAAAACGCAAGCTGCTGCGGGGTGCATCCGACCGGCTCCTCCGAGATGCGTTTCACGTAGACCGATGAGCCGCCGGCGGGCTTGCCGTCCCAAGTCAGCGGCGCGTGGCGATAGACGCCGCCGCGCTCGATCACATTCCAACAGCCATAGCGCAGCGATCC
>CALDZQ010000173.1 GCA_937944035.1 uncultured Neomegalonema sp.
TAATTCGACACCGCCATGCCGCCGCCATCGACTTCGATCGTGGTCTGCTCGCCCGTACCGGTGATCTTGCCCGGCATCAGGTTCATCGCAGGTGATCCGATGAACTGTGCGACAAACTCGTTCTCAGGGCGCTCGTACAAATCCAGCGGGCTACCGACTTGCGCAATGCCGCCACCGGCAAGCACCACGATACGCGTCGCAAGCGTCATCGCCTCGACCTGATCGTGGGTCACATAGACCATAGTCGATTCCGGCATCGCCTCTTTCAGCTGAGCAATCTCGATCCGGGTCGCCACGCGCAACGCTGCATCAAGGTTCGAAAGAGGCTCGTCAAACAAATAGACCTTTGGGTCGCGCACAATCGAACGCCCAATGGCAACCCGCTGACGCTGACCTCCCGAAAGCTCTTTAGGCAGGCGATCCAGAAGGTTGTGAAGCTGCAAAATCTTCGCAGACTTCTCGACCCGCTCTTCAATCTCAGCGGGCGATTTCTTAGCGATCTTCAATGCAAACTGCATGTTTTCGCGCACCGTCATATGCGGATAAAGCGCATAGGACTGGAACACCATCGCCAGCCCGCGCTTGGCGGGCGGCACGCCGGTCGCGTCCTCACCGTCAATCTCAATGCGCCCGGCGGTCACGTCCTCCAACCCCGCGATCAGCCGCAGCAATGTAGACTTGCCGCAGCCGGAAGGACCGACAAACACGACAAACTCGCCGTCTTCGATGGTCAGGTCGAGCGGCCGGATCACTTCGGTCTCACCGAAATTTTTCGTCACGCCGTGAAGGGTTATGCGTCCCATGATCTTTCCCTATTTCACCGCGCCGAAGGTCAGGCCGCGCACGAGTTGTTTCTGGCTGAACCAGCCCATGATGAGGATCGGCGCGATGGCCATTGTGCTGGCTGCGCTGAGTTTGGCGTAGAACAGACCTTCGGGACTGGAATAACTTGCGATGAAGGCCGTCAGCGGGGCAGCTTTTGCGGCGGTCAGGTTCAGCGTCCAGAACGCCTCGTTCCACGCGAGGATGATGTTGAGCAGCATGGTCGAAGCGATCCCCGGAACCGCCATCGGAAGCAGGATGTAAAGCACTTCCGAGCGCAAACTCGCCCCATCCATCCGCGCCGCTTCCAGTATCTCGCCGGGGATTTCCTTGAAATACGTGTAGAGCATCCAGACGATGATCGGCAGGTTGATGAGCGTCAGGACGATAATCAGGCCGAACTGCGTGTCGAGCAGCTTCAAGTCGCGGAAGATCAGGTAGATCGGGACCAACACACCCACGGGCGGCAGCATTTTGGTGGACAGCATCCACATCAGGATATTTTTCGTGTGCTTACTCGGCACGAACGCCATCGACCACGCCGCCGGGATCGCGATGGCCAGCCCGATGATGGTGGAACCGACCGAAATCACCACCGAATTCCAGAAATGCCTGAAGTAGTTCGAGCGTTCCTGCACGGTCGTGTAATTCTCCGTCGTCCAGTCGAACAGGAACCACACGGGCGGATCGGCAATCGCCTGCGCCTCGGTTTTGAAGCTGGTCAGGAACGTCCAGAGGATCGGGAAAAAGATCATGATCCCAATGGTCCAGGCGATTGCTGTGTTGAGCGCCTTGCGGCGCGGGCTGATTGCGCGGGCCATTGCTCAGGTATCCAAATTCTTGCCGATCATCCTCATCAGGAAGATCGCGACGATATTGGCCAGGACGATGGCCACCACACCACCTGCTGAACCCGTCCCCACATCAAAACGCAGCAGGCTTTCCGCGTAGACGAGAAAGGTCAGGTTGGTGGACGCTGTGCCGGGGCCGCCATTGGTCGTGACGAGAATTTCAGCGAAAATCGAGAGCAGGAAGATCGTTTGGATCAGAATGACGACCGTGATCGCGCGGGCCATATGCGGCAACATGATATACCGGAACCGCGCGACCGGCCCCGCCCCGTCCATCTCCGCCGCTTCCAACTGTTCGCTGTCGAGGGACTGCATCGCTGTAAGCAAAATGAGGGTGGCGAAGGGAAGCCATTGCCAGCTCACGATCCCGATGATCGAAGCCAGCGGGGCAACGGCGAAAAAGTCAAAGGGCTGCATCCCGACGGCCTTTGCGAGATACGCGAAAAGGCCGTTCACCGGATTCATAAACATGTTCTTCCACACAAGCGCGGAAACGGTGGGCATGACGAAAAACGGCGCAATCACGAGGATGCGGACGATCCCCTGCCCCCACATCGGCTGATCCAGCAAGATTGCCAACCCGATGCCGCCCAGAACGGTGATGAGCAACACGCCGCCGACCAGTAAAAGCGTGTTGATGATCGCGTCCGTGAAGGCCGGATCGGTTAGGAAATAGGTGTAGTTCTCGATGCCGACAAAAGGGTTCGCCCCCGGCATCAGCAAATTATACCGCAGCACCGAGAAGTAGAGCGTCAGCGCCAGCGGGATCAGCATCCAGCCGAGCAGCAACAGCACCGAAGGCGCGATCATAACACGCGCCGCACTGCGCGAAGCCTTGGTGGCCATGTCTGTGTGCTCCAATTACAGAACGCACTGCCCCGGACAATAATCCGGGGCAGTGAGCAATTTCACTTCATATATCCGGCGCGCTTCATCTCACGGGTGGTGAGTTTTTGCGCATTGGCAAGGGCGTCCTCCACGCTGGTTTGCCCCGCGAGCGCCGCCGAGAATTGCTGACCCACTGCCGTGGCGATGCCCTGAAATTCCGGGATCGCGACGAACTGGACGCCCGTGTAAGGGACCGGATCAACGGTCGGCGCGGTCGGATCGGCGGCGTTGATGCTGTCGAGCGTCATCTGCGCGAACGGCACTTTCGCATATTCCGCATTCTCGTAGAGCGAAGTGCGCGTGCCCGGAGGGACATTGGCCCAGCCTTCGTTTTCAGCGACGAGGGCGAGGTATTCTTTCGATGTGGCCCAGGCGACGAATTTCTTCGCCGCATCCTCATCATCTGTCCCCGCCGGAATGGCCAGCGACCATGCCCAGAGCCAGTTGCCGCGCTTGCCGAGACCATTATCAGGAGCCAGCGCGAACCCGACCTTGTCGGCAACGGTGCTGTCTTTGGGATTGGTCACAAAGGACGCCGCGACGGTCGCGTCGATCCACATGCCGCACTTGCCTTGCTGGAACAGCGCGAGATTCTCGTTGAAGCCGTTCGAGGACGCACCGGGGGGGCCGTAAGCCGTCAGCATGTCGATGTAGAAAGTCAGCGCCTCTTTCCATTCGGGCGAGTCGAATTGCGCATTCCACTCCTCGTCAAACCAGCGCGCGCCAAAGCTGTTGGCGGTGGCGGTCAGGAAGGCCATGTTCTCGCCCCAGCCCGCCTTGCCGCGCAGGCAGACACCGTAGATGCCTTCTTCTTTGTCAGTCATCTTCGCGGCGGCACGGCGGATAAAGTGCCAGCTTGGCGCGTCAGGCATCTCCATGCCCGCTTTTTCCATCAGATCGGCGCGATACATCACCATCGAGCTTTCGCCATAGAAAGGCGCGGCATACAGCTCGCCATCAACGGTAAGCCCACCCCGGATCGCGGGCAGCAGGTCATCGACATCATAGCTGGCGGGCAGATCGTTCATCGACACCAGCCAGCCCTGCTTTCCCCAGATCGGAACCTCGTAAGTACCGATGGTCATCACGTCGAACTGACCGCCCTTGGTCGCCACATCCTGGGTAACGCGGGTGCGCAGCACGTTTTCTTCAAGCGTCACCCACTCCAGCTCGATACCGGGGTTCTTCGCTTTGAAATCATCCGTCAAACCCTGCATACGGATCATATCGCCGTTGTTCACGGTGGCGATGGTGAGGGTGGTGTCCGCGATGGCGGCCGTGGTGAAGGCCGCGAGGGCGGTCGCGCCCAACATGGTTCTAAGTGTCGTTTTCATGGGTCTCTCCCTTGGATCGTTATTTTTCATTGGGATGTTATGCTGGCGTGAAAATCATGTGCGCGGGGCAGGTCTGCACCGCGCCGCTGGCAGACCATCGCCGCAGCGCCGGCCGCGCGTTCGATGATAAGGCGCAACGCGCCGGGTGCGGCGGATTCGAGCCATTGACGCGGGTTTGTATGCTCGCAGATCGACGCGAGCAGCGATGCCTGAAACGCATCGCCCGCACCCACCGTATCGACGATACTGACGCTTGGGGGCGAGACGCGAATCGCGTCCTGCCCGCGTAAAGCCAATACCTCGCCTCCTCCACGTGTCAGGATCGTGAGTGCAGGCCCGTCAGATGCCCATTGCGCAAGCCGATCTGCGGGATCACCGCCCGGATAAAGCGCCGCCAGATCTTCATCGCTGACCTTGACCACACCCGCCAAACGCCGCATCGCATCGATGCGGGTGCGCCATATTTCCATATCAGGCTCGACGGTGGGGCGTACATTCGGGTCGAGGGATATAAAGCGGTGCTTCTCCCGCTTTGCCAATGCCGCCATCGCCGTCGCGACAGGTTCCACCGCGATGGAGTAAGAACCGAAATGGAGGCCGGTGACTTCCGGTCCGAAAACCGGCAAATCCTCCACTTCAATGCTGCAATCCGATGATCCGACGCCGTAGAATGTATAGGACGGACCGCCCGAAGCATCCACCGCCACAACGCTCAACGTCGTGCGACGTCCGGTGCGCAGCAGGAAGCGGGTGTCGACGCCTTCATCACGCAGCGTTGCGAACAGGTTTTCACCGAGCATATCCGTGGAAACACCTGTAAAGAGCGCAACCCTGCTTCCCAACCGCGCCATCCCCAGCGCGACGTTGAACGGTGATCCACCCATGCGGCCATCGAAATTCACGTCGGCAAACGCACCACTCCCGGCTCCGAACAGATCGTAAAGTGCCTCTCCACAGACGACGAACATCAGGCAAGCACCCCGTTGAAAGGCATGAGAGGTCGCCATTCCCGCATCATCGTATTCCTCCCCGCGCTCGCTGCTCAGCAGAAACAGCCCGACCGAATCGCTTTACTTGATTTAAATGTGAAGTTTTGTTCGTATTAAATCAAGTTGATTTCTACTCTACAATCCGCACAGGATGTTGCAACCGAACAGCTTTGGAAAAGACGGCAGAATGCAGCAGGATACCATTGAGGAGGGCGCGGCTCTGCGTACCGATCTTGGAGGCGGCGCAAATCAGACGGGGGCGCGGGCCTATAATGATCGTCTCGTGCTGTCGCTGATCCGGCGGGAGGGTGCGTTATCGAAAGCCGAGCTGGCACGGCGCACCGGACTTTCACCGCAGACGCTGGGCTTGATCGTCAAACGTCTTCAAAAAGAAAAGCTGCTTCTGGCCGAAAAGCCCGTGAGGGGAAAAGGTGGTCAGCCATCCGTGCCATATCGGTTGAACCCGGATGCGGTGTTTGCGCTGGGGCTGAAAATCGGACGGCGCAGCGCGGAACTCACATTGTGCGATTTTGTCGGGGCGGTACGGGTGCGGGTCGAGAAGCGATACCGCTATCCGATGCCCGAAGAGATCGTCGCCTTCTATGGCATTGAAGCACCAAAACTCGTTTCGACCCTGCCAGAAGCGCATCGAAACCGTCTGTCCGGGACCGGCGTGGCCATGCCCTTCAATCTGTGGAGTTGGGGCGATGCCTTGGATGCGCCTGTCGGTGCGTTGGAAGCGTGGCGGAATTATCCGATTGATGCGAAGCTATCGGATATGATGCAAGGCGCGGAGGTGGCCTTGTCCAATGACGGCACGGCGGCCTGCGCGGCAGAATTAACCGCGAGCGATGCATCCGCTCCCCCTGATTTCTGTTACGTCTTCGTCGGATGGTTCGTCGGCGGCGGGATCGTTCTGGATGGCAAGCTGCATCCGGGCAGGCGCGGCAATGCCGGGGCGCTGGGGTCAATGCTTGTTGCCGGGCCGGACGGGCCGCAGCCGCTTTTGGAGCGCGCCTCTCTTATGCGGCTGGAGCAGTTATCGGGAAGCGAACTGCCGGTTGGTGATGATGACGCGCCATACTGGCGCACTGATGCGGCGGAGCGTTGGCTGGAAGACGCCGCGCTTTCCATCGCCCAAGCGGCGGCGAATGCGGCCGCTGTCATCGACTTCACAGCGCTGCGTATAGACGGGGTCATGCCGGCGCGCATTCGGCGGCAACTGGTTGACGCGACCCGTGACGCATACGCGCGCCTCGATACGCGCGGCCTCTCGCCCATAGCGATCGAAGAGGGTCATGTCGGCGCGGACGCGCGCGCTGTTGGAGCCGCAATCTTACCAATCCTGTCAGGCTTCTCACGCGACCGCGAAGTTTTGCTGAAATCTGTTGGAGCGGGTTGATCCGGCTTGGACCGATTGGCTCGTGCCAAAACGCTTTCGTTATTGTTTGGCGCGTTTTCCGGGTCGGGATGAACCCATTGCCCTTGATAGCGCTCTAACCCGCCGCCCGCATCACTCTGATCGCGCGGACGATTTCATCAGCGAGTTGTGCAAGGGCAGCAGCGTGGGCGTTGGTGAGGGCGTTGAAGCCTTCACCGCCCGTGGGGACCGAAAAGCTGAAACCCTGAGCGGTAACGACTTTGCTGGTGTCGAGCGCGATGATCTGAAAATCGCCGGAGAAATCGAGTGTGCCGCCCAAGCTGCCGATGAAGCGGTCCACCGATACGTCGATGCGCAACGACGGGGTAACGGAGCGGCTCCACGGTTCCACGACAACAGGCGTGCCAAGCGCTTCGCGCAGGGCCGCGCCGAGGGTGCGCGTGGCCGCGCGGGGGGGATTGTCGGCCCAACGGTGATCGTCGGACAGCGCGACCGCTCCACCCGCCCCGATATGCGCGACTTGGGCGGCACGGGCGTAGAGCGGCAGGTCCAACTCGCGGATGGCGACGGTGTCATCGGTGAGCAGGACGCGCTCGGACGCTTTGGAGGGTGGCAGCAGATAATAATTCGTCTCCGGCGTCGCGGTGGCGCAGGCGGTGAGGGCGAATGCGAGGGTTAGAGCTATGAAATTGCGCATATTTTCCACCACATACTTCAGGTTACAGCATCATTGTCTGCGAAGGCGGACAATCCAAACTCGCGAAGCTTTCAGTTGCATCTTGCAGCCACGAAACTGGATACTCCGCCTGCGCGGAGTATGACACAGGAATTACGGCGTTGTCGGGACGGGTTGTCATTTCCCCAAAATCAGCGAGTTGGGTTTGCGTTCGATGGTCGCGACCAACGCGGTGATGGCGCGGGCGGCGTCGCGGATTTCGCGGATTGTGGTGATCGCCTCGTAGTTCAGCTCCGACCCGACATCGAGCGAGCCGAGCACAGAATCGGCGCGGGTGGCGACGGCGGAGATTTGCGGCATCAGGGCGTTGAGGTTGGCAGACAGACCCTGGAACGCGATGGATGCGCCGTTGAAGGAAACCAGCGCGTTGTTGAAGTTCTCCGGAACATTGCGCGTTTGCAGGTCAGAGACAGCCACGCGGACCTGATCGAAAGCGGCGACCACGGCGCCGGGAATTTGCTCGGCCCCCGGTGCGGTGGCGATGCGGTCGAGATCTGTAATCAGACGGTTGGCGGAGGCGATAACCTGGTCAAGCGGCAGAACGCGCAAGGTGGCGGCCAGCGCTTCGATCTGTTGCAGCACGGCCGGGATTTCAGCGGCGGCAGCGGTTATCGTCGCAGCGGTTCGGGTGGTCTCGTCCAGCGCAACGGCGAGGCGGCGGGTTGTCTCGGCGGATCGGATGTCGCCAAGCAAGCCTTGCACAGCAACCAGCGTGTCATTCAGGGTTTGCGGTGTTTGTTGCAAACTGTCCGAGCGCACCAAGCCGTCGACATTGCCGACCAGCGTTTGGGCGGAGGCGGCGGCGCGGCTTACCTCGTCAAGGGCGGTGGCAAGGCGTCCGGTGGTTTCAGCTTCGCGGATGTCGGTCAGCAAGCCCTGCACCGCGACAAGTGTTTCATTCAGGTTGCCAGGTGTTTCCTGCAAACCGTCCGACGTGACCAGCGCGCTGACATCCTGAAGCACGGTTTGCGCGGCAGCGACCAGCTCGTCCAGCGGCAGCGCCTCGGCCTTTTCGCTGAGGCTGGCGAAATTGGCCATCATCACAGGGGCGGCTTCGGCGGCGGATTTGATTGAGGTTGCCGCCTCCCCCGCATTGGCGAGGGCGATGGCGAGGTTTTTCGCGGCGTCCTCCTCACGCAACTCGGCCAGCAGGCTTTGCACTTCGGTAAGGGCGCCGGAGAGATCAGCGGGCAGAGCGGCGACGGAGTCTGAGGCGACGAAGGTTTGCGCGTCGCGGACGAATCCGGTGGCGGTGGCAATCAGATCGTCGAGTGGCAGACTGGCCGCATTGCCCGCAAAACGCGTGAGGTTGGCCATCAGCTCCGGCGCGCGCTCGGTGGCGAGTTGGATTGATGCAGCGGTGGCCGTGGCCGATTCGAGCGCAGTGGTCAGACTGCCCGCGACATCGGCAGCGTTCAACTGCTCGATAACAGCGCGCGCGCCCGCCAGTGTTCCGGCAAGGTCGGCCCCGGCATCGGCAAGCTCCGGCGCGCTTACAAGACGGCGGGTATCGGCGAGCAGGCCGGCGACTTCGGCGGGGATCGCGCGGGTTTGCTCGTCGGCGACCAGCACGTTGACATTGCTCATCAAGACGGTCGCGGCATCAAGCAGTTCTTCGATCGGCAGGTTGTTGATGCGGGTGATCATCCCCTCGGCAGAGGCGGCAAGATCGTCGAGATCGGACGGTACGCTGGGCAAACGCGGATAGGGCGAAGCGGTTTCGTCGATCTGTTCTTCCGACAGGCGGTCGCCTTGCACCAGCTCTATATAGAGTGCGCCGGTGATAATGCTGGCGCTGGCAAGTTTGGCGCGCATCCCGTTTGCCACAAGCGTTTTGATGAAGTTGAGACTATCCTCCGCCTCACCCGATGGCAGGCCGAGGCGGGAGGGTTGCAGCAGGATGGTGGTGATGAGCGAGACTTCGGGGCGGCCTGAACTGTCATCGACCGACGCGATCACATCGATGACCTCGCCGACCTTGTAGCCGCGCAGTTCTACCGGAGCGCCCACCGCAAGGCCGCGCACGGAGCCGTTGAAGGCAACCGACAGACGGATTTGGGCGCTGTAATCATCGTCAAAGATACTGGCGCGGGCGTTCTTTTCGGTTTCGAAAAGACGGAACAGCTGGTTCTCCTGCACGGGACCGCCGCCGAA
>CALDZQ010000174.1 GCA_937944035.1 uncultured Neomegalonema sp.
CGCGGCTTTGTTCCGGCGGATCGTCTGAAAGGTCTGGCCGAAGCGGCGCGCAGCTAGAGTCATTCGCCTAATTCGCGATTGACGTTAAAAAAATGAAACACGGATTTCCCTTCTCAGGGAAATCCGCTAAGACGCTTGGACCATGTAATTTTTCAAGGCCGATCCATGTCCGCATCCGAGCGTCCCGTTCCTCTGATTTACGTGCTGAACGGGCCAAATCTCAATCTGCTGGGCAAACGTGAGCCGGAGATTTACGGATACCAGACACTCGCCGATATTGAGGCGTCTTGTGTGGCCCGTGCCGGGAATTTGGGGCTTGAGATCGCTTTTCACCAGTCGAACCATGAGGGCGCGCTGGTCGATCTGATCCAAGGAGCGCGTGAAGACGGCGCGGGGATCATCATCAATCCCGCCGCATATACCCATACTTCCGTTGCGATCCTTGATGCCTTGCTCACGTTCTCAGGACCGATTATCGAGTTGCATCTTTCCAACGTGCATCGCCGCGAAGCGTTTCGCGGCCATTCCTATGTTTCAAAAGCGGCAACGGGCGTGATATGCGGATTGGGAGCGCAGGGATACCTGCTCTCGCTGGACGCTATGGCGGCCCAAATCAATGCCGCCGCTTAACTGCCGATCAACAGCAAAAGGCCGACCCGACGATGACCTCCGAAAAGACCGATGCAGATGTGGCGTTCATACGTGCTTTAGCGGCGATCCTGAAAGAGAGCGACCTTGGCGAGATCGAGGTCGAGCGTGAATACGGGGAGGATGACGAGCTGAAAGTCCGCCTCAGCCGCCAATCCACAATGGCCCCGCCCGCGCCCGTGGCGGCGGCCGCTCCGGTGGCGATGACCGCTGCGGCGCCGCAACCGATGGCGGCGGCGGTTGCCGCGCCTGTCGAGAAGGCTTCCTCGGCGGGAACAATTACCTCGCCGATGGTCGGGACGGCTTATATGGCCCCTGAACCGGGCGCGCCGGCGTTTATCTCGGTCGGCGATAAAGTCAACGAAGGCCAGACAATCCTTATCATCGAGGCGATGAAAACGATGAACCAGATCCCCGCACCGCACGGGGGAACGGTTAAATCGATCCACGTCACCGATGGTGATCCGGTCGAATTCGGTATGCCTTTGATGATTATCGAATAACCGGACAAATCAGATGTTCGAGAAAATCCTCATCGCCAATCGCGGCGAAATCGCCCTTCGCATTCAGCGCGCCTGTCGCGAGATGGGCATTCAGACGGTCGCGGTGCATTCCACCGCCGACGCGGACGCCATGCATGTGCGGCTCGCCGATGAGAGCGTGTGCATCGGCCCGCCCTCCGCCACGCACAGCTATCTCAACGTGCCCGCGCTGATTACGGCGTGTGAGCTGACGGGCGCGCAGGCAATCCATCCCGGTTACGGATTTCTGTCCGAAAACGCAGCATTCGCGCAGATCGTATCCGAGCACGACATCACGTTTATCGGCCCGACGGCGGCGCATATCACGATGATGGGCGACAAGATCACGGCCAAAGACGCGATGAAGCGGCTGGGCGTTCCTGTTGTGCCCGGTTCGGATGGTGAGATTACCGAGGATGCCGTCGCGCTGCGCGTGGCGGATGAAATCGGGTATCCGGTTTTGGTGAAAGCCTCTGCCGGTGGCGGCGGGCGCGGGATGAAACTCGCGCGCACGGCCGCTGAACTGCCCAATGCGCTGTCCACAGCGCGCTCGGAAGCGGGCGCGGCGTTTGGCAGCACGGCGGTTTATCTGGAAAAATACCTCGGCAAACCACGCCATATCGAAATTCAGGTCATGGCCGACAGCCACGGCAATGTCGTGCATTTGGGCGAGCGGGACTGCTCGCTGCAACGGCGGAACCAGAAGGTTTTGGAAGAAGCGCCCTCCCCTATCCTGAAACCCGAAGAGCGGGCTGAAATTGGCGATCGCTGCGCGAAGGCGCTGGCGGAATTGGGCTATCTGGGCGCGGGAACGGTCGAGTTTTTGTACGAGGATGGCGGGTTTTACTTCATCGAGATGAATACCCGCCTACAGGTCGAACATCCGGTGACGGAAATGGTCTACGGCGTCGATCTGGTGCGTGAGCAAATTCGTGTCGCCGCCGGAATGCCGCTGTCGTTCAAGCAAGAAGAGCTTGTGCCGAACGGACATGCGATTGAATGCCGGATCAACGCGGAAAACCCGCGCACTTTCACGCCCTCACCCGGCACGATTGAAGGGTATCACGCGCCCGGCGGGCTTGGTGTGCGGATGGATTCGGGCATCTATAGCGGCTATCGCATCCCGCCTTACTATGACAGCCTGATCGGGAAACTGATCGCGCATGGCCGCGACCGGGACGAATGCGTGATGCGGGTGCGGCGCGCGCTGGGTGAAACGGTGATCGAGGGCGTGGATACAACTTTGCCGTTGTTCCGCGAACTGTTGGAAGAAAAAGACTTTCTCACCGGAAATTACGACATTCATTGGCTTGAACACTGGATTGAGGAAGTCAACGGAAAGGGATGAGCGACGAGCAGGAGGTCACACCCGAACTGCTGCTGCAAGCCTATACGATTGGCATCTTTCCGATGGGCGACGAGGGCAGCAATGACGCTGTCTATTGGGTCGATCCGCATACGCGCGGAATTATCCCGCTGGACGGCCTGCACGTCTCGCGCAGCCTGCGCAAAACCATCCGCAAAGCCGGGTTTGAGGTGCGGGTCGACTATGATTTTCGCGGCACGATGATGGATTGTGCGACCCGCGACGAGACATGGATCAACGATACAATCCTCGACCTCTACGGCGTTTTGCACGCGCGCGGCTTTGCCCACAGCGTTGAGGTTTGGCGCGGGAATATCCGTGTGGGCGGGCTGTACGGGGTGAGCATCGGGGCCGGGTTTTTCGGCGAAAGCATGTTTTCGACTGAACGGGACGCGAGCAAGATCGCCCTCGTTTATCTGGTCGCGCGGCTGCGCGCGGGGGGCTACAGATTACTCGATACACAATTCACCACGCCGCATCTGCTCTCGCTGGGCGCTGAGGAAATCACCCGGAAAATCTATCAGGCACGGCTGGGCGAAGCGATTTCCCAACCGGCCAATTTCGCTGCACTTGATGCGAAAACTGATGCCGACACGGTGCTGCGGCTGGCTGTCGGAGAATAGTCATGTGTCCGCTTTGGTCGCGCAATTTATCCGAGCCTCGTTTCACTCCGGTCGGATTGCGCTTGAATCAGACCGCTCCTCGCCCTTTGCCCGTTCCCCCAAATGCCTTTCAATCGCTACCAGACGGGTCAAAACCTCATCACGATAGCTGTCCGTAAGGGCATTCGCCTCCTCC
>CALDZQ010000175.1 GCA_937944035.1 uncultured Neomegalonema sp.
TCAGCCTGCCGATCCCGGCTCGGTCACAACACTGGCCATTGGCGAGGAGGACGGCTCCGGTCCGATCCCGGTCGAGCCTGATGGTGGCATCGGTGACGGCGCGGGGCCGATCCCGGACGTATCCGGATACACCGATACAGGTGCGTATGAGATCATTGACAGCGGCGCGCCCATGCCCGTCGAACCGGATGGCGGCATCGGCGACGGCGCTGTCCCGCTGCCCTATACCGTCGAGGAAGGTGTCCTGACCACGGATCAGCAGTTGGAATACGGAAAGTCCTCGTTCTAGACCGTTATCAAGGGCAATGGGTTCATTGCCCGACTCGGAAAACGCGCCAAAACAAGAAGTTAGACTATCCGGAATGATCCTTATATCGTTCAGGTGGCCTAGTGGATCGACCGTGACATTTGAGTCCCTGCCGTGGAAAGCGGCCACCCGACGTAACTTACTCAAATGTCAAGATAAGTTGATCCACCAAACAGAAATCTAGTGGGTTCGTTTTGTCAAAAACAATCTACTAGAGTCATCCGCGATCAGGTTGAACCATAGAGCGTCAGAATTGACGCAGATTTTGGCGGGAATTCCGATCATTGACAATACTCTATCAGAATAAAAAAGACCGCCTCTTTTAAGGGGCGGTCCGTTACACAAAAACAGAAAAAAAGCCGGCTTCAGTGAGCCAGCGTTTTAACGAGATCAACCAATTTGCGGCGTGTTTCCTGATTTCCGATTTTCTTGAATGCGGTATTCAGTTGCAGGCCTTCCGAGCTGCTGACGAAATCCATGACGAAAGACGTTTCATCAGGTTCGCCCATCCCGGCCTTCTGGTCAGGTTTCTCGCCGGAAATACTGTCGGGCATGTCCGCGAAGAAAAATTCAACAGGCACTTCCAGTATGCGCGATATTGCGTAAAGGCGGCTCGCGCCAACGCGGTTTGCGCCTTTTTCGTATTTCTGAACCTGTTGGAAAGTGAGACCAAGGCGCTCGCCCAAGCGTTCTTGACTCATGCCGATCATCATACGGCGGAGTCTGATCCGACTCCCCACATGAATATCGACTGGGTTAGGTGATTTTGTCACAGAATATCCTAGCTATCAACGTGTGCTAAAAAAGTTTATCAGGTCATACCTGCGGTTGCAGGTTGGGAACCATTTCGTAACAGAAAATACACGAAATATCCACCATCTAAAAGTTGATTGATAAATTAATTCCACCCTGTGTAGGTATACTGTAAGTTGATTTTACATATTTAATGTAGTAAGTTGAATTATCTTATCAAAGGATAAATAAAATTACACGCCGGATTGCTGAATTATCAGCCGTTTATTTAATTCTGTTTAGTAAAAATGCGAACCCAAATAGTAGTATAAGAGTGAATATAAATATAGTTTCCTCGAAATCCCCATACCATGTGTCGCCATGCGCCGGAGGAAGAGGGGAAAGCAAGACGCCGCTCGTGTTCAACTTTAGACTGTCGATCACAGTGCCACGCGAGTCCAGCATCGCAGAAATGCCTGTGTTTGCAGCGCGTGCGAGTGGCACTCCCCGCTCGATAGCGCGAACACGCGCTTGTGTCAGGTGTTGTTGCGGCCCCGCAATCTTGCCGAACCAGGCATCATTGGTAATATGCACCAGCCAATCAACCTGAGCGTGTTTTTCAAGAATTTCGGATGGAAAGATCGCCTCATAGCAAATCATACTGACAAAGGGCGGAACGTTCGGGATGTTTATGATGCGGTCTTCTTTGGCCCCGGCTGTAAAACCACCCGGCAGCGTAATCATTGAACGGATGCCGAATTTGGAAACCAGGTTTTCAAACGGAACATACTCGCCGAAGGGGACCAGATGTTGCTTGTCGTACTGTGCGATCACCTGCGCGTTTGAGTCCACGGCCAAGACTGAATTGAATACCTGCGTTTCAGGGGTTCCGCGTCCATCAACCCTGATCCCGCCCGCCAACACAACCGCGCCCGGCCGCAGTGCGGCAGCGATCATCTCGCGGACATCTGCCATTTCGGCGATTGGAAAAGGCGTTGCGGCTTCGGGCCAGATTACAACCTGCGCGCCTTGTGCGGACAGCGCGCGTGTCTTCTCAATCAGATCGTTGAAGTGGATATTCCGCAGTTCCGGCTTCCATTTCAGCGCTTGATCGACATTCGGCTGAACCATCCCGACCATCAGCGGTTCGCTGCGGGGGGGCAACTCCACGTCCAAGCGGGCCTGTCCGATACCCCAAGCGCCCGCCGTCAGGATCACCGCCGCACCCGCAAACGCGGCCCGCGCCTTCAGCGAAGCTGTTCCGACCGCCGCCGCTCCCGCGAGGCAGCCGACCAGCAGTGTCAGCAGCGTCACGCCCGTGATGCCGATCATCGCGGCCAGTTGAATCGGCGGGACATCGACCAGCGCGTATCCCGGCAACCCCCACGGAAATCCCGTGAAGACAACCCCGCGCAGCGCCTCAAACAGCATCCAGCAGGCCGCAAGCATCACTGGCTCCGCCGCCCCTGATCCGCTCATCCGCTTGGCCAGCGCAAATCCGGCCCCCCAAAACAGCGCCAGCCCTCCGGCGAACAGGGGGACAGCGATGGGGATCAGCCAGCCGAACGTCGCGACATCGACTAAAAACGGCTCAGCAATCCAGTACATGCTGCCGGCGAAATAGCCCAACCCGCCTAGCCAACCGCACAGGAACGCGGCTTTAACACTTGCCGTTTTGCGCCACTGCAAAAACAACCCGCCAATGCCCACAGGCAACAGCGCGTAATACTGAAGCGGTGCTTGGGTGAGGGCGAGGAGCAATCCCGCTGCGATGCACAGCAACCAACGGGGCATCCCTACTGCGCGGCCTCAAGGTCGGGCGAAGACTGCGATTCGTCCGCTACGGGCAATGTCAGCGTCACCAGCAACCGCTTGATCCGTCTTGGGTCGGCGTCGAGAATCTCGAATTCGTGGCCGTCAGGGTGGCGGATCACCTCGCCCCGCGCGGGGACTCGGTTGCACAGCATGAACACCAATCCGCCCAGCGTATCCACATCGTCGAGCTTTTCCGGATCAAGAAGGCGCACCCCCGTCTCCTGCTCAAACTCATCCAGGTAGGCGCGGGCATCGGCGCGATAGACATTATCCGCCTGTTGCGTCCACCCCGCCTCGGCGGTGGCATCATGCTCGTCCTCAATATCGCCGACGATCAGTTCCAGCAGGTCTTCGATGGTCACAAGCCCGTCGACACCGCCATACTCGTCGATAACCAGCGCCATATGCACGCGGTCCGCTTGCATTTTTTGCAGCAAAACACCGCATCGCATGGAAGGCGGTACTGTCAGTATGCGCCGCAGATGCGGTCTGACCGAAAACGCCTCACTCGGAGCGGATTTCTCGATCAGGCCGGACACCATAAACACGTCTTTTACATGGATAAATCCATCCGCATCGTCCAGCGTGTCGTGATACACCGGAAGGCGCGAATGCCCCTCTTGCCGGAAGGCTGCCACGACCTCATCAAAACCGGACTCGATGCCGACGGCGATCACATCCGCACGCGGAACCATCGCATCTGAAACCCGCATCTCGCCCATGCGCTGCACATTGCCGAGCAGAACCTGCTGTCTCACGCTGTCATCATGGGGCAGGGTGGGGGCGGCCATCGGGGCCATGCCCGACGTATCTTCGGTTGCGTATTTGGCCAAACCTATCGCATTCAGCGCACGCTTGAGAAAAGGTTTCCGACTGTCGCCCTCGTCGTCGCCATCGGCGGTTAGGGCTGTGTTCGGGTTGTCAGAGGGCTTTGCAGCGCCGGTCATTATCGTCTTGCCTGTCACGGGCGTTCCGCCACCGGAACGCGGTATGGGTCTTCTATGCCGAGTCGGGAAAGCGCTTTGATTTCGGTGCTTTCCATCAATCCGGCTTCGTCATCAGTCTCGTGGTCGTACCCCAGTAAATGCAATACACCATGAATAATCAAGTGTTTAACGTGATGCTCGAACGGCCGTGACGCCGCATCGGCCTCCCGCTCAATCGTTTCCCGCGCCAAAGCAATATCGCCCAGCGCAACCGGAACGCCCTCAGGGCGGGGTATATCCTCCGCCGGAAACGACAGAACATTGGTCGGGGTATCTTTGCCCCTGAAGTCACGGTTGAGGATTTGAATTTCCGCGTCATTGGTCAGCAGCACGCTCACACCGGCCGGTGTCGTATAGCCGATCTCATCGCAAACGGCCTGTATCGCCTCTTGAAGCAGCGCGTCACAGGTCGCCCAGCCTTCATCCTCAACCGCGATGTCGATCTCAATCATTATGACGGCGGTGTTTGGTTTGATCCAACGCGTCATAAGCTTTGACGATCCGCGCGACCATCGGGTGACGGACCACATCCTTATCGGTAAAGCGGATCACGGATGCGTCCTCAATCCCTTCCAGAATATGCAGCGCCTCCTCCAGACCCGACGACTCCCCGCGCGGCAGATCGATCTGCGTCGGGTCGCCCGTCACCGCCATCAGCGAGTTCTCGCCAAGGCGTGTCAGGAACATCTTCATCTGCATCCGCGTGCAGTTCTGCGCCTCATCCAGCACGACATAGGCATTCGCGAGGGTCCGCCCGCGCATAAAGGCCAGCGGGGCGACTTCAAACACACCGCTTTCCAAAAACTTCGTCACCTGATCGCCGCCCAGCGTGTCATGCAACGCGTCGTAGAGCGGGCGCAGGTACGGATCGACTTTCTCTTTCATATCGCCGGGCAAAAAGCCCAACCGCTCACCCGCTTCAACAGCCGGGCGGGACAGGATAATCCGGTCAACCCGCTTATCCAGAAACGCCTCAACGGCGGCGGCGATGGCCAGATAGGATTTTCCGGTTCCGGCGGGGCCGATCCCGAAAGTCAGCGTGTCTTGCGTCAACGCGGTGATATATTCCGCCTGACGCGGTGTACGCGCTTCAATCACGCGTTTGCGGGTGCGGATTTCCTTCACCAAAGTCGCGGGGATCTTGGCAGGCGAGGGCACAACACTGCGTTTTTGTCCCTCACGCGCAAAGCGGATCGCGCCATCCACATCGCCTTGCTCAATCGCCCGGCCCTGACCATAGCGCCGCTCAAGACCGCGCAGCGCATCAATCGTCGCCTTCACACCGTCTTCGTCTCCGATCAGCGACAGCACATTGCCCCGCTGGTGGATCTCGATCCCGAAGGCGCGTTCCATCGTGGCAAGGTTCCGGCTGTAGGGGCCGACAAGCTGTGCCACCATCGCGTTATCATCAAATTCAATCGTAACCGGAGTTTGCGTCACCTGATTTTCCGCCACGCGGCCCTGCCTTCTATCGCAATGAATATTATGTGAATCCTGATTAGGCATGAAATACGTGAAGAAGATGACAAGGGCGAATTTAATTTACGCGCTATGCTTCACCAGCGATCCCGCAAGACTATTTGTGCTGATCGCGTCGATATTCACCGTGACAATCTCGCGCATCATCGTTTGGGGTGCTTGCACGAAGACCGATTGCAGATAGGGACTGCGCCCGATCAACTGGCCCTCTTCACGCCCGATTTTCTCAAACAGAACAGGCATCTGTGTGCCGACACATTCTTGCATAAAGCCGATCTGCTGCTCACGAAGCCGGGCTTGCAGGATTGCGAGCCGCTCGTCTTTGACCGTTTCGGGAACCTGCTCCGCGCTTGCGGCCGGGGTTCCGGGGCGGGGGCTGTACTTGAACGAATACGCCTGCGCATAGCCGACGGCATCGATCAGCGCCATCGTATCTTCAAAATCGGCATCGGTTTCTCCGGGAAAGCCGACGATAAAATCCCCCGAAAGCGCAATATCGGGGCGCGCGGCGCGGATGCGCTCGATCAGGGCCAGATATTCCTCGCCCGTGTGCTTGCGGTTCATCGCTTTGAGAACACGATCCGAACCGGATTGCACAGGCAGATGCAGGTAGGGCATCAGCGCCTCAAGCGAGGCGTGTGCCTCGATCAGATCGTCGCTCATGTCATTCGGGTGGCTGGTCGTGTAGCGGATGCGTTCGATCCCGTCGACGCCCGCAATCTCATGGCAAAGCGCCGCAAGGCTCGCGGTCCCGCCGTTCAGTCCTGCCCCGTGGTACGCGTTGACGTTCTGCCCCAGCAGCGTCAACTCGCGCACCCCGGACTCGGCCAGACGGCGCGCTTCGGCCATGATCTGCGCAACCGGGCGCGAGAACTCCGCCCCTCGTGTGTACGGAACAACGCAGAACGCGCAGAATTTATCACACCCTTCCTGCACACTGAGAAACGCCGTCGGGGCAGCGCGCGGGGCGCGTTTGGGCAGGGCCGCAAACTTGTCTTCGGCAGGGAAATCGGTCAGCACCTGCGCGGCCGCTCCGCCCTCCATCTTCCCGACCATATCGGGCAGGCGGTGGTAGGCTTGCGGTCCGACAACCATATCAACGAGCGGTTGGCGGCGCACAATCTCCGCGCCCTCGGCCTGCGCGACACAGCCGGCAACGCCCACCCTCATCTCGCCGCCGCGTTCTTTCTTGGCGGTCGCCAGCTGGCGGATGCGCCCCAGTTCGGAATAGATTTTCTCAGCGGCTTTCTCGCGGATATGGCAGGTGTTCAGCATCACCAGATCGGCGTCATCGGGCGTGTCGACCGTGTCATATCCGGCCGTCGCCAGCGATTCCGCGATACGTTCGGAATCGTAGACATTCATCTGGCAACCATAGGTCTTGATGAACAGTTTCTTGCGGTCTGGTGCGTTACTCATGCGCCTTCCCAAAACACAAAAAAAGCGCGCCTGCAATGCGGACGCGCTTTTTTGTCATAATATTCGCGGCCCGGATTAGGCGGCAGGCTTGCGGCGATTGCGGCCGAGACCGATTTTCTTCGCCAATTCCTGACGTTTCGCCGCGTAGTTCGGTGCGACCATCGGATAATCCGAAGGCAGTCCCCAACGCTCACGATAGTCTTCCGGAGTCATGTTGTAAGATGTCTTCAGGTGACGCTTCAGCATCTTCAGCTTCTTACCGTCTTCCAGGCAGATGATGAAATCAGGCGTGATGGATTTCTTGATCGGCACTGCGGGAACCAGTTCTTCAACAGGCTCTTCCTCAGGCTCGTTCGCAAGGAAATCGAGAGTTTTGTAAATTGACTCGATAAATCCGGGCAAATCACCAACTGGAACAGGGTTATTCGAAACATGCGAGGAAACGATCTCTGACGTAAGTTGCAAGATTTCTGTTTTTTCGATTACAGCATCTGACATGATATACTCCACAAAGTTGTATTTAGTTACCTGATGCAAAATCTCACATAAAATACCATATTTTATGTTACCCGAATGGCCTGACCAACCATATCTGCACCGTTGGTGGTGTATTATTTGTTTAATTTAAAACCGCAAGTGCTTTTTTCAAGAAAGCATTTTTTGTTTTGATAAAAAAGCGACCTTTTAATAAAATGATGAGTTCTAGTCTCGTTTTCGCATAACAATGGCATCAACAAGCGATGACTTAATTGTGTAGTAGCCTTTACGGGTTCCGATAATTTCAAAACCCATGCGTTCATAGAACGCGATTGCAGAGTGGTTAATTTTTGCAACCTCCAGAAATATATTCACACTTTCTGTTTTGCGTTTTTTTTCGATAAGTGCCGAAAACAGGGCTTTTCCAACTTTTTGACGCTGGTGAGCGGGTTCTATGGCAACAGTGATAACCTCGACTTCATCAGCTGCATGTTGCTCGATCAGAAATCCGTCAACTGTGCTTTGATCGTTGAAGTTCCGCTGTGCCAAATAGAGAGTATAACTTTCGAGTGATAAAAGATCGAATATCTCATCTTGCGTGTAACTACGCATACCTGACGTAACGTAAGCATTGAACTGAATTTGCGCTAGAATTGCGGCTAATTTATCATCAATCGGCTCTGTGATAACTTCAATTTTCACGCGGGGCGCAACTCGATCGCTACCGCGCGCTTGGCGTCGGGGGCGCGCAGGTAGAAAGGTTTCGGCGAAACCGCCTCACCGCCGGCGCTCTTCTGCCGGGCCATGCGCGCCACATCGGCAGGATCAACGGGGGGATTGTCCGCGCCCGCTTCATCCGGATGCCCTGTGCAGGCCCGCACCCGTCCGGCCGCTGTGCCGACGACATGCGTAACGGCGTGTGTGGACAGAAACTCCGGCAGTTCATCCTCCGGCACGGCCTGCGCTTGCGTCACCGCGTTACCGGCCTCAAAGATCTGTGCAAAGATTTCCCCGCGCCCGCCTTCCAGCGCCGCAAGTGTACGCCGGGGGGCATGAGGGGCGGCAAGCGCTTCGAGCGTCGTAATTCCAACCGCCTGCGCCCCGGTCGCCAACGCCAGCCCCCGCGCGAATGCCACACCCAGCCGCGCGCCGGTAAACCCGCCCGGACCACAAGTGACGCCAATCACGTCAAGGTCGCGGGCCTCAACCCCGGCGCTGGCCAGCGCCTCTTCCACCATAGGTGACAGCCGCTCGATATGGCCGCGCGGCATCGCCTCGGACAGATGCGCAACGCACGACTCTCCCCGCAACAACGCGACAGAGCAGTGGCCCGTGCAAACATCAATTCCGAGGGTAAGAGTGTCGTTATCCGGCAATGGGCAATCTCTTGAAAAGACGACCGGATTGCCGGTCATCAAAGCATCACTGCGCGACTTATTACTGCGCGA
>CALDZQ010000176.1 GCA_937944035.1 uncultured Neomegalonema sp.
TGGAACTGGCCCTCTCCGCCGACATCATCCTTGCCGCCGATCACGCCAGTTTCGCGCTGCCCGAAATCCGCTCAGGCACAATCGCCGATGCCGCCAGCGTCAAACTCCCCAAACGCATCCCCTATCACATCGCGATGGAGATGCTGTTCACAGGCCGTTGGCTCGATGCTGAAGAGGCCCACCGCTGGGGCATGGTCAACCGCCTGCACAGCGGCGAGACACTGATGGATGAGGCATGGACGATGGCCCGCCTGCTCGCCAGCGGCCCGCCCCTCGTTTACGCCGCAATCAAGGAGGTCGTGCGTGACGCGGAGGACTCAACCTTCCAAGACGCAATGAACCGCATCACCCGCCGCCAACTGCCCACCATCGACACGCTGTACGGCTCGGAGGATAATCTGGAGGGCGCAAAAGCCTTCACCGAAAAACGCGATCCGGTCTGGAAAGGCCGGTAAGCTCTCACCGCATCACAATCTCCCCATGAACACTGTCATTGTCCGCGCAGGCGGACAATCCAGACTCGCATAACGGAGATTTATTGTTTCAAAACAAGAGACTGCATACTTCGCCAGAGCCTATCCACGCAGAGGCAAGGGGCGGAGTGTGACAAGCTTGTTTATCACAAAACAGCCGCCAACATCACATCCCGTCCGGCCCGCGACTGATTGCGGCCACGCCCGTGCGGCTGACATCGACCAGCCCCAGCGGCCGCATCAGGTCGACAAACGCATCAATCTTGTCCGGCGCGCCCGTCAGTTCAAACACAAAGCTTTCCAGCGTCGCATCAACCACCTGAGCGCGGAACGCATCTTTCAGGCGCAGCGATTCAACCCGGTGCTCGCCGGTATTGGCCACCTTAACCAGCGCCAACTCCCGCTGCACACTCGGTCCCTCGGCGGTCAGGTCACGCACGCGGTGGATCGGGATCATCCGGTCCAACTGCGCCTTGATCTGCTCCAGCACCATCGGCGTTCCGGTCGTCACAACCGTAATCCGCGACAGATGCCCGGTGTGGTCCGTCTCCGTCACCGTCAGGCTTTCGATGTTGTAGCCCCGCCCTGAGAACAGCCCGATCACCCGCGCCAACACGCCGGATTCGTTATCGACGAGCACTGAAAGAGTGCGCCGTTCCTCGCCTTCGGGCAGGTTGGAGCGCAGGTTATACGCACTATGGCTGCTGCTTCCGCGTTTTAGATCCATCACTGCGCTCTCTTTCTCAATTCTCAAATAGCTTGGCGTCGGCACATCCGGCGAGCGACGCGCGCGGGAAGAACGCGGCGACATCATCGCCGCATACGCCCGATTTCTGGATGCGATCGGGCGAGACCCGCCCGATCAACCCGCGCAAATCCGCCTCGCTGTCACCCGCGACCGCCTTAAAATCCTTCGGCGCAACCGCCACCGACTTCGCGGGTGTTATTTTCACCGACAGCGTGGTCCCGACGAAAAAGCCCTCCTCCGCCCACGTACCGTTCGGATCGACCAGGTTCGGCAACAGCTTTCCGGTATCGGGCTGAAACGAGACAGGCACAGGCAATTCCTCGCCGCATACATACGCGCCTTCAAACAGATTGCTCATACGCGACGGCGCGAGGCCGCCAACGCAGTCGCTCGCCTTCACACCCTCCGGCCCGGTCCGCACCCGTACCGCCGATATGGCATAGCCGTCGTCCGACTCCTGCAAGAACCCGAAATCGGCCCCTTGCTCAATCTCCGGCCCGCCGATCAGCGCGTCAAAACCGATCAGATCAGGCGCAGCACCCGATGGCCCCGCGCGCAAGATAATAAGCGTCGGCTCATCCGCAAACGCGGGAACCGTTGTCGCCGCGATAAGCGCCGCGAGGCAAAACCGTTTCATCATACCATCACCGCGCCGTCGCTCTTGATCGCGTTGCTGATCTCTTCTTCACTCGACTCGCCCAGCAGCATCTCGTTATGCGCCTTACCGCTTGGGATCATCGGGAAACAGTTTTCATGCTTCTCGACCAGGCAATCGAAGATCACGGGCTGATCGACCTTAATCATCTCATCAATCGCCCCGTCCAGATCACCGGGCTTATCACAGCGCAGCCCGACACAGCCGAACGCCTCCGCCAGCTTAACAAAGTCCGGCAGCGCCTCGGAATAACTGCTCGAATAGCGCTCACCGTGCAGCAATTCCTGCCATTGACGCACCATGCCCAGCCGCTCGTTGTTGAGGATGAAGATTTTGATCGGCAGCTTATACTGAATCGCCGTGCTCATCTCCTGCATCGTCATCATAAAGCTGGCCTCACCGGCAACATCAACGACCAGACTGTCCGGATGCGCCATCTGCACCCCGACCGCCGCCGGAACGCCATAGCCCATCGTGCCCAGCCCGCCGGAGGTCATCCAGCGGTTCGGCGCATCGAACGGAATATACTGCGCCGCCCACATCTGGTGCTGTCCGACTTCAGTGGTGACATAGTAATCGCCATGCTTTTGCATCGCCGCCGCCAGCCGCTGAACCGCATATTGCGGCTTAATGATCGTGTCGGAGTTCTTGAAGTTAAAGCACTTCTTATCCTGCCATTCGGCAATGATCTTCCACCACTCCGCAACACCGGCCTGATCTGTCTTGGCCCCGCGCGAGCGAAAGATACGGATCATGTCCTCCAGCACATGCGCAACATCGCCGACGATAGGCACGTCAGCGCGAACGTTTTTGTTGATCGAGCTTGGGTCGATGTCGATGTGGATTTTCTTCGAGTTCGGCGCAAACGCGTCCAGCCGTCCGGTGATCCGGTCATCGAACCGTGCGCCGACACAGATCATCACATCGCAATCATGCATCGCCCAGTTCGCCTCATACGAACCATGCATCCCAAGCATACCCAGCCACTTGTCACCCGACGCCGGATACGCGCCCAGACCCATCAGCGTAGACGTGACCGGAAAGCCCGTCGCATCAACCAGATCACGCAGCAACTGAGAGGCTTGCGGGCCGGAGTTGATAACCCCGCCGCCCGTGTAAAACAGCGGCTTCTTCGCCGTCTCCATCAACTCAACCGCCGCCTGAACCGACGATGCCTCCGCCTTGACGCGCGGATTATACGCGCGCGGCTTCACGTTGCGCGGCGGCGTATAGTTGCCATCGGCGAACTGAACATCCTTCGGAATATCAACCAGAACCGGACCGGGCCGTCCATGCGTGGCGACGTAGAATGCCTCATGCATCGTCTCGGCCAGCTCGTC
>CALDZQ010000177.1 GCA_937944035.1 uncultured Neomegalonema sp.
GAGCAAAAGCTGTGGGCGGGGACGATCTCCGGCTATTTGCCCGCCGTTGACGGGGGCGAGCGGGTGTCTCATATCATCCCCGCCACGCTGTCACTGCCGTGGGTCGGCGCGATGATCGACGCGCTGGAGGCGGAGCGGAAGGAAGACCTGAGCATGATGGTATTCGGGCCGGGTGTACCGCGTACTACGGCGTGATTTATGACTGCCCGCAACAGTTTAGGTCTCATCCGCATCTCTGGCAAATAAACCAGTCTGCAAAGCGAATGTTTTTTCAAAATCGGACCATTTATCAAACAAAGGACAAAGTACTAATTGCAGAATAAACCAATTTGCGTAGACGATGCTATGGCTGAAGAAGTCGCCCGATTGTTTCAACCCGTGGGCTAAATCGTTCCTAACACGCGGCCCTCCAGGAAAATCGAAAAGCATGTCTATTTCATGCACATAGGTTTCGCCAAAAACCTCAACTAATTTATCACGGTGCTTCCCCAACATCACAGATAAAGAGGCAACTTCCTGAAGGCCGTTTTGACGTGTAAATGTTGTATCAAATCCCCTCAAGTACAAAACATGTCGTATTGAGTTTTCCAACTGAGGCACGAGCAAATGTGCCGCTTGAATATCATCACCATGCAAAAACGCATCCGCGCCCCTTGAAAATATATAAACCTGATTTTCAGGTATGAGTGGTGAAGATGCTAAAATATTGATTAGCATGTTTTCTTTGAAAGGAAATGAGTTTTGTATCAGTGATCTAATGGGATTAATTGCTCCTTGAACAGCTAATTGGCGCCCCATATTCAAGTGTTGCGAAATATGGAACTTAATTTGGTTTTCGCTAAGATCAGGAAAATTCTCAGATTCAGCTTGAAAAACAACCCTTCCATCACGATCGTATACGGATGGAGCTAACAAAGTTGCCAACGGAGCGTTTCGTCTTTTATTAAATACGTCCTCTCTTAGTTTTTCTGAACTTTCCAAAATATCGCACATAAAAAGCTGAAAAAGAGCGCGCGGAAATGTCTCACCATGAACTACTTCCAGTGATGATTTTACGATCTCGCTCAAATCAATTTTTTGTTCATAAATGGACATTTCATCACGAACCGATGATTGAGCAAACCTAAGTTCCGTTTCCAATTCCTTTCGGCGCTCAAGCATATTCGGAATTGCTATGAATTGCTCAATAGCGTCTTTCAAAAATGCTGCTTTTACAATACTTGATGGAGCGGTTTTTGCTTGCTTTATTTTACATTCTGCTTTCGCAATCAATGCTAAATTTTTATTTTCTTCATCTTTAGAAATATGAAACGCTCGCGCCGAAATTTCATATATGCGCGCTCTAAAATCATGATTGCCAGCAGATACCGCATTCTCAGCAATTGAAATTAATTTCGCCCCAATATCGGCGGGATCTCCAAACCCCCAATCAAGCGCCAGTGTCGAAATACGCAATAAATCCTGCATCTCAGAATCAACGTCGATAAGTCGGGAAATCATAGCTTTCGCTCTATCGAACTCAGCGCGTTTCCATCCCATCATTCGCATAATCCGGCAGATGCGAGTGAGTACATCAATGCCGCGCACACCAAGCGGTGTCTCGCAGTCAAAAGCGAACTTTGCCTTTCCAGATTCGGTAGTTTCAATAACTTCGCAATATGCGTCGATAGCTGCAAAACCAAGTGACGGCTCAGATCGTTTCATGGTCCAAGCCGTATCAGCGACCCGCGCACGAAGACCAGAGTTAACGATAGACGGAACTGCGGATGCAAGTTCAGTGACTTGCTCCGAACTCATATCGGACGGAATAGCTGAGCGTCGGCCTTCCATCTGTGCGAGTGGCTGGAAAGGTGAATTGCTATCATTCGGCACAAAGTGATAACTACAAATAATATCAATTAATTTATAGGCGGCTTTCTTGCCGTTTTCCGCACTGCTTTCGTATTTGCCCACAGATTTGTGAAAATCCCAAACGTCTACACTGTCGGGAGTAAATTGCGTTAATTCATTTGCAGCTATCGCGATAATGTTCGCCGGAACAATTTCGGAGATAACCGCGTCGCTGTCCTTTTCGCTTTCGTCGCTCATTTTTGTCGATGATCCTTATTACGCGAAGCCCCCGTCAAAGCGAACTCTACACCCTTACTCGTCTATGTTGAATAGCCACTCGATACTATTTAACTGTAACCAACCGCGCTTGACACGCCCTGCCCTGCCCCGTACCGCAACCCTCGTGTCAGGTGGCTGGACGGTCGCGGCCCCAGTGATGGGGGCGAGGAAAGTCCGGGCTCCACGAAGTCACGGCGCCGGGTAACGCCCGGCGGGGGCGGCCTTCGGGTCGTCTTCAGGGACAGCGCCACAGAGAGTAGACCGCCGGATTTATCCGGTAAGGCTGAAAGGGTGCGGTAAGAGCGCACCGCCCCCTTGGCAACAAGGGGGGCAAGGCAAGCCCCGCCGGGAGCAAGATCGAATAGGGATGGCTGTCCGCCGCAAGGTCGGGCAGGGTCGGCTTTGGCCCGCTATCCGGGTAGATCGCTTGAGGCGGCGGGCAACCGTCGTCCTAGAGGAATGGCCGTCCAGGCGGGGCAACCCGCTGGACAGAACCCGGCTTACAGGCCATCTGACACAGACTTGCCAATCCACCGCGCACGGTCCATCTTCGCGTCATCAGAAACAACGCGATGAGGGGCCGATGACAGGGGCGGGGGCGGATTTTTTTGACGATATTTATCACCTGACAGATGCCGATGAGACGGCAGCGCATTACGCGAAATTCGCGCAAGAATACGAGGATGCGATGGCCGGAAACGGCTATGCCACGCCACAGCGCTGCGCGGAGGCGCTGGCGGCGGCGGGACTGGCCAAAGATGCGCCGATCCTCGACATCGGGTGCGGCAGCGGGCTGAGCGGGGCGGCATTGCGGGCGGCAGGCTTTACCACGATTGACGGGACGGATTTCTCGCCGGAGATGCTGGCGCTGGCCAAGGCCAAGGGCATTTACCGCACCCTGAGCCAACAGGATTTGCGCAGCTTTGCGGGCGGCAGTGCCTATGCGGCGATTACGGCTGTGGGTGTTCTCAACCCCGCCCACGCGCCCGCGACCGTGATTGACGAGGCGCTGGCCGCGCTGGGACCGGGGGGGATTTTGGTGTTTTCGCTCAACGATCATGCGATTGCGGATGGCACGTATGAGGGGCGGGTACACGAGATTATCGACACAGGCTTTGCCCATCTGCTGCACCGTGAGTATGGCGCGCATATGCCGGGGCAGGATTTACAGTCTTGGGTGCTGGCGTTGCAAAAGGCGTGAGGGCGTGAGGGCGGGATTTTTCGTAAAAACAACGAACGCTCTTGACAAATGTTCCTATAAAGTTCTTATTGGTGCGCATATGGCATTGGAATAGGACTTGAACGACACGCGATGGACTGGGAACTGGCGATAGAGCGTCATCGTGACGCCTTGCTGCGGATACTGGCCGCTTTGCTCGTGATGGCGGGCGGGAGCGCGGTTGACGTGCTGCCACGGCATCTGCGCACGGCGGTTTGGCGTGTGTTGCGCCCTGCCGAGGCGGCTTTGCGGCGGTTGCTTGTGGTTGTGAAGGAGCGGATGGCGATTGCCCCGCCCTGCCCGCGTGCCGTGCGCCCTGTCAGTACCGGGATCGCGCGGGGAGACGGTGAGCGCGTGCCTGTTTTTGCGCTGTTTGACGCGCGGAAATCGTTCAAACCGCGCTCGTCATGGCGCGGACCAAAGCCGCAGCCGCGCATCCGGTTTTTCGATGATGTGGAGATTTTTGAGCCGGTCGTGATCGCCGCGCCGGACGATATGGTCAGTGCGGTGAGCCTGTGCCGCCGCTTGCAGGCGTTGCAACGCGCGCTGGCGGATTTGCCGAAACAGGCACGACGGATGGCGCGCTGGGAGGCGAAGCGGGCTTTGGTTCGCAAGGAAACCGGCAAATACATCCGGCCGATGCGGCCGGGGAAACCGCCGGGGCATCGGGATCACAAATCGCATCCGGTGGATTTCGTTCTCAGCGATTGTCACGCGCTGGCGCTGTATCTGTTGGCGCCGCCGGATACGTGATTTTCGGTTTTTATGATCGTCAAAAGACCGTCCCGCAGTGAATGCGGGCGGGGTTTTGGTGTGGAATGACGTTTTTTACTTTACCGCCCGCGAAACACACCACCCAGCACACCGCGCACGATTTCACGGCCGATGCGGGAGGAGACGGAGCGGGCGAAGGATTTCATCGCCGCTTCGGCCACGGTTTGGCGGTTGCCGCCGCGACGGGCGGGGGCTTTTTGTTGCTTTGGCGCGGCGGGTTCGCGGATTTGCGGGGCCGATTTCGGCTGATAGCGGCGGGCGGAGTTGAATTGCTCGAAATCAAGGGTCAGACCACCGGATGAGGATTGGGTCGTGACCTGCTGCACCTCATCGGCGACCCCGTTTGCCCGTTCGGTCAAAACCTCAAAGGCCGATTTACGGTCGATGGTCTCGTCGTAGAACCCGTAAACGGGGGAATCGTTCATCACCTGTTGGCGCTCGGCATCGGTTAATGGGCCAAGGCGCGAGGACGGGGGCCGGATCAAGGTGCGTTCGACCACGGATGGCGCGCCTTTATCGCCCAAAGTCGAGACCAGCGCCTCGCCCGTACCGAGATCGGGGATGGCTTTTTCAGCGTCAAACGCGGGGTTCGGGCGGAACGTCTCCGCCGCAGCGCGCAAGGCTTTGGCATCGCGCGGGGTATAGGCGCGCAGGGCGTGCTGGACACGGTTGCCAAGCTGGCCGAGGATGTCATCGGGCACATCGGCGGGGTTTTGGGTGATGAAATAGACGCCGACACCTTTGGAACGGATCAGGCGGGCGACCATTTCAACCTTATCAATCAATGCCTTAGGCGCATCCTCGAACAACAGGTGCGCCTCGTCGAAGAAGAACACGAATTTGGGTTTATCGGGATCGCCCACTTCGGGGAGTTCCTCGAACAACTCCGAAAGCAGCCAAAGCAGGAAAGTGGCGTAGAGTTTGGGCGATTGCATCAGCTTTTCTGCGGCGAGGATGTTGATTTGCCCCTGTCCGCGCGGGGTCAGGGCGATCATATCTTTGAGTTTCAGGGCCGGTTCGCCGAAAAACCTGTCGCCGCCCTGCTGTTCCAACACCAGCAAACGGCGCAGAATCGCGCCAACGCTGGCGCGGGTGACATAGCCGTAAGTTGTTGAAATATCTTTCGCATTCTCGCCCACATGGTTGAGGATCGAGCGCAGATCTTTCAGATCGAGCAGCAACAAGCCCTGATCGTCGGCAATGGAGAAGGCGATGTTGATGACGCCCTCTTGCGTTTCGTTCAGGCCGAGAAGCTGGGACAGAAGCAGCGGCCCCATTTCGGTGATGGTGGTGCGGATCGGGTGGCCTTGCTCGCCGAATAAGTCCCAGAAAACAACGGGAAAATCGTCGTAACCGAAATCGTCAAAGCCGATGGTATTGGCCCGCGCGACCAGCTTTTCATGCAGTTTATGCTCGTGGGTTCCGGCAGCGGCCAGCCCCGAAAGATCGCTTTTGACATCGGCCATGAAGACCGGAACGCCCGCTTGCGAGAAGCCCTCGGCCAGAATTTGCAGCGAAACGGTCTTGCCCGTGCCCGTGGCCCCCGCAATCAGGCCGTGGCGGTTGCCGTATTTCAGCAGCAGGTTTTGCTTAACCGCGTAATCCTTGCCACCGCCACCGATGAAAATGCTGTCTGAACTCACGGGTCTCTCCTTGGGCGTCTTTTGATCGAACCGCCCACTTCGTGGGGGTCGTCGCTGTATTCGAGTTTGAGTCTTTCCTGCTTACCCGCCTTGCCGCCGTCAAGTTTTGCCTTTGGCGGGGCGAGCTTGTGGGCGGGGGTAAAGCACAGGCGCAGGACCGCAAGGGCGGTGAGCAAGGTGATGATTACGCCCGGAAACGCGCCCAGTCTGGCCACCGCCTCCATCCCCGGAATGATGTTCCAGCGCAACGCGGCCATCGACGCCCCCGCGAATAACAGCAGCATGACAATCAGGCCGGCCCTGCGATCCGCGATCACGCGGCGGTCGGCGTCGTCTCCGGGGACGACCATGTAGAGAACCGCATGGACGATGCCGCCCGCGAAGCTGACGAGGAAAAGCGTGAGCAGTGCAACAAGCAGGCATTTCAGCAAGATTGAACCGCGCAACATGCTCAGCATCACGATGATGGCGTCATCCGGCCCCCTGCCCTGCACCGCCGCCCAGATCGCGCCGCCGCTGTTACGATCCAACGCCAGCGTAACCCCGCCGATAATCAAAATCGTCAGGATGGTTATGAACATAGGGGCGAAAATGAACATCCGCAGGGCATTCGCGAGGCTGTATCCCCGTGCCGCGCGGCTCATAAAATACCCCACCAGCGGGCCGAATGTCATCCAGCCTCCAAGATACACGATGGTCCAGCGTTCGGACCAGACCCCGCTTAATCCGTCGATCATAAATTGCGGGAAATACTTGACCGACCACCAGAGCGCCCGCAATCCTCCGCCCAGCACAAAACCTTTTGAAGGGCCGAGGATGAAGAGGGCGAGCAGGAAAATATAGAGCAAAATCAATCCCGCACAGGCCAACGCCGCGTAAGAGCGGCTGACCGGACGCGCGCCGACCAGAACGGCTGAAACCGCAAGGATCGCAACGATAACCGCCGCGCTGCCCCCGCCAAATCGCATTCCGGTGAGATGTGAGGTGAGTGCCGCGATGACGATCGCGCCGCCCGCCAATCCGGCCACCAGCGCCAGCAATCCGAAACCGATGCTCGCACCATCCATCAGACCGCCACGCACCCGCAACCGCTGTCCGTGGCGCGGGCCGGAAAGGACGGAATCAAGGGATGGCGCGCCCCATTGGGTATGGACCGTGATGGCAAAGCCGATCATGAACAGGCCGTAGATCAAATGCGCGAGAATGCCCCAGTGCAGATAAGCCGCGCTGCGCCCCAGCACCTGCGCCTCCAGCGAATTGCGCATCACGTCAAACACGCCGGGCAGACTGCGCGCGTGGAACAGCGGCTCGGCAGAGGCCCAGAACAGGAGGCCGATGGACGTGCTGGCCGCGACGCCGACTGCGGTACACTCAAACGGAGAGAGCCTTGGCAGAGCGTCCGGCCCGCCGATCTTGATCCGGCCCAACATTCCAGCCCCAAGAATGGTGGCAATGATCGCAAGAACCGCAACGCCGATGAAAAGCCAGCCGAGCATTTCAAAGCCCGCCACACGCAATTTCTCAGACGCCGCCACGACGCTGTCCATACGCCCCTTTTTTGCCACCGCCCAAAGGCCGATCAGCAAGAGAATAGGCATAACGATCAAACCCATACGGGTCGTATTGCGCATTTTCAGCACCTTGAAACTGTCCGATGCCTAAATGCGCAGATTATTGAGAGAAGGTAAAGAGTACGCTGATTGGAAGCGCGGTTTTGGAAGGCCCTCGCCTTGTTTTGCGCTGGTTTGGAGGCAAATGAGCGCAGCCGCGCACATCACTCGATCCGGATACTCGTGATTTTTGCGACAATCCCTTCAAAATCACTCACCCCGCTTGAATTCCCGCGCACAAACCTTAAACCAAGCGCATGACCCTTCGCACCCGCAAGCTGTTCGGCAGCATCGTTCTTGTAATTTGGATGATCGTCTTCTCGCTGACTGCGATGGCGCTGATCGGCAAGCTGCCTGAACGTCCGCATTTCCTGCTGGAACTCATCATGTATGTGGTGTTGGGCTTTGGCTGGATATTGCCACTCAAGCCCGTATTCATCTGGATGGGCAAGGGGAAATAGCCATCTTGCCCCTGCCCCGTATACCCCTTATCTACGACTCACATATTTCTGCGTAAGGACAACCGATGAGCGCGCTCGCATTCCTGATAAACTCGATTGCCAGCATCGTCTGGTGGCTCATTCTTATATACGTGATTATGAGCTGGCTGGTCGGTTTCAACGTCATCAACCTGCAAAACCAGATCGTCCGGCAGATTTATTACGGCATCAACAGCCTGGTCGAGCCGATCCTCGCGCCGATCCGTCGTATTCTGCCGACAGCGGGCGGCATCGACTTCTCGCCCATCGTCCTGCTGATCGGTATCGAGTTTCTGCGCATTTTCATCGTCCGTGATCTGCTGGGCGTATAAGGGCCGGTCACAGGATCGCCCGATTTATAGGTGAGGGGCTTGTACATGACATTATTCAAAGCCTCCGCCCTGACCCTGTCCCTCGCTTGCGCGCCCTTCGCTCAGGCAGAGGATTCCGCGAATACCGATCTCGGCATAACGCTCAATCCGGGCGAGACGATTGTATCGGTGATCCCGATGCAGCAACCCGTTATCATCGCGATTCCGCTGGAACCTGTGGCGGATGCCGAGACAGTCGCGGTTGTTTCCGATCCGCCTTACGAGATCGACCGTGTTCGCGGCATCCCCCGCAACCAAGCGGGATGGACCGGCGATCATAGCGATCCCGCCGCTATCGCCTGCTTTCCAAAGGGCGTCTGCGCCGATCTGAATTAACAGTCACTGATCTTCCGCGCATTTCAACGCATCATACTGTGCCTTGGCCTCGGCGATTTCTTTCAGATCATAGGCATCCTCATATCCGGCCACGGTTCCATCAGCGCGGGGAGCCGAGAAATACTCCACCGAGATCAAATTTCCCGTTACGACCACCGTTGTCGTCGCCCCATCCTGACACACCCGCTCCGCCAAAACCCGCCGCTCGGTTGCCTCGGGCTGCTGTTGCTGCTGTGCGAAGGCCATGTTCGCTGATAACGTGAGCGCAAGGCCGCTCAGGAGAATGCGTTTCATCTCTACCACTTGCTTCTGTTAATGCCGATACCGAAAACACTGCGTGGTTATTAGCAACAAACGGACCGGAATGCCCATAAAAACCTCTCCCACCCACCCCGCAAACGCGAATATCACACTGGTCGGCGGAGCCGCTTTCGAGATTGCGGATTTGCACGCGGCAATCGATCACGCGCCTCATATTATTGCGGCCGATAGCGGCGCGGACCGGGCGATGGCGGCGGGTGTGATTCCGCGCACGGTCATCGGCGATATGGACTCCCGCACCATGCTGTTACCGGACAGCGTTGAAATCCTTGCAATCGAAGAGCAGGACAGCACCGATTTTGAGAAATGCCTGCGCCTCGCCGATGCACCGCTGACGATTGCGGTCGGTTTTCTCGGCGGGCGTCTGGATCACAGCCTCGCGGCATTCCACGCCCTGTTGGCCCATGCGGAACGCCGGATTATTCTGATCGGTGAGACCGATATTGCCTTTGCCGCACCGTTAGAGTGGCGCGCGACGCTGGAAATCGGCACGCGGATTTCGTTTTTCCCGCTCCATCCGTGTTCAGCGCTGACCTCCAGTGGCTTGCGCTGGCCGATCGACGGGCTGGATTTAGCGGTCGGCAGCAGAATCGGCACATCCAACATCACCAACGCCGGCGATGTCAGCGCCACTTTCGGAACGGCGGGATGCGTGACGATCCTGCCGAAACACAGCCTCAACCGCGTCGTTGCCAGCTTCAACACCGTTTAACAGGCTTGCAATCCGCACGGTTTGGCGTCAGAACACATATCGAACACAATCGGTGGAGCCTCAGATGAGCGGCGCAGCAGGCGACTCTCTTTTTTCGCAGGCGGATGCGGCAGCGTCCGAACCCGAAGGTGATTTCTCGCAGGACCAGCAAACCGCCTATGATCGCGCCTGCGCCTTCATCGCTGAAGGCGGCCTGACTCTTAAAGGTACGCCAACCGCCGCGTTGGGCAGCCGCGATGAGATTGACGATGAGATGGGCCGGGTCTTCGCAATCCTCGGCAAAGCCGGTTCCGGTAAAACCCGCATCCTCGCCCAGTTGGGCCGCGAAATCGAGGAGGCAGGGGCCGAGCAAATAAACCCCGAACGCCTTGCGCACAGGTCTGGCAAACTCACCTACGCCATCGTCGCCCCGACCAACAAAGCGGCCAGCGTCCTGCGTAATCGAGGGGTTGAAGCGACCACAATTCACCGGATCATTTACACCCCTGTCTACGACCCTGAATTCGAGAAAATCGCGGAATGGCTGGAGAATGGCGGCAAAGGTAAACGCCCCGAACACCCCAGCCTCAGCGATACCGCCCTTGATAAGGCGTTGGAATTTTATCTGGAGAACGAGTCCGTACCGGGCGCTCTGGCCAGCGCGGGGCTGCGCGGAACCGAGTTTATCAACGGCTGGACCCGGCGTCAGGAGTCGATTGACTACGGTCTGGTCGATGAATCCTCAATGCTTGACGACAAGCAACTCGAAGACTTGCGCAAGGTCTTCAAAACCCTGATCCTGTTCGGTGATCCCGCACAGCTTGCCCCGGTCGGCCAATCCGACAAGATGGCTTTCGACATGCTTGCCGATGAAGCAAAAGTGCAGTTGCACCAAGTCCACCGTCAGGCCGCCGGAAATCCGATTATCGAACTGGCCTACGCGTTGGCGGACCCTGATGTCGACTTTGAAGCCTTCGAAAAACTGATCCATGAAAAGGCGGCCAATGACTCCCGCGTGGTCATATCGCCGCGTGCCGATCCCATGCTGATGGCCAGATCGCCGATGCTGGTATGGCGGAATGCGACTAGAATTCGGCTGATATGGGCGTTTCGTACTGTTTTCGATGTTCCAGAGACCGGATTGATGCCGGGTGAGCCATTAATTTGCGACGGAGCCGAAATTCCGTTGAAAAACCGCAAAAAACGAATCGCTCTTGAACAGGCCGGCTTAATTAAGGGCGCGCAAGTGTTCTATCTTGGGCCGGGTAAACGTCCCGGCTTTGCTAAACTTCATGTTGCGGGGGCATCAGATCCAAAGCTGAGCGTCGCGTCCATAATACAAATTGAACGGGGAAATGATGTAGAACCTGTCATTCCTTTGGCCGCAAGAATGGGCGCGGTTTTCGTGCACGGGGCTGCCAGTACTATACACAAAGCTCAGGGTTCACAGTGGCGCGAAGTGCAGGTTTTCGCGCCCGACTTGTACGCGGCCGCAAAATCCAACAGGATGGAGAACAACCTCCCGCTCTGGAAAAGATTAGCTTATGTCTCAATAACACGCGCACAAGAGCGCCTCATTTGGGTCACACGCTACGCGATGAAAAAGCCGGATAACTCAATAACACTCAATTATTAACGCGATAAAAAAGCAAACACTTAGCTTGACTTAACAGCAGGATTCCTTGTTTCTGCGGTGCAAGTTCACGTAATGCGTGAAACTTTGACCGTGAAATATTTTTGATATAATTAGTATCAAAATTTTGAGATAGGATGCTGAAATGGAAATGCGCACAGTTCGCCGGGCACTGACGGTACGTCCCAGCGAGAAGCTTATTCTCAGTTTTTTGCGCCGGCGCGGAAATTTATCCAAAGCCCAACTTGCGCGACTGTCAAGCATGAGCGCGCAAGGGGTTTCAGTGATTGTTGATCGCCTGTTGGATCTTCAGCTCGTCAAAAAGGGTGCAAAGCAGCGCGGCAAGGTGGGTCAGCCCTCGACCCCGCTCATGCTCAACCCTGAGGGTGCATATTCAATCGGTTTTTTCATCGGACGCACGAGCAGTAAAATTGCCTTGTCCAATTTCGCCGGCACGGTGATCGACGAACGCAATTTGGATTACACCGAAACCACCGCGCCCGATCTGCCCGAAAAGCTGTATCAGGCGGCATTGAGTCTTTCCTCAACGCTGACGCATCAGCAGATGCAACGCTTCGTCGGGATCGGCATTGCCGCCGCCGAAGGCGATATTCATCTCTTCAGTGCGGATCAAAACCAAACCGGAGAAGGCCCGCAAACGCAGGAACCGTCCTTGTCGAGACGCCTGAGCGATCACCTGAACGTGCCGTGCTTTTGTGTCAATGACATCCGTGCGGCATGTCTGGCGGAATTGACCCTTGGCCTTGCGCGCGGCAAGTCTAACACGCTGTATTTCAACATCGGTCACTGGCTGGGTTCCGGCATCATTCTTGAGGGCAAATTGTTCGGTGCAGAGGATCAATTATCGAGTGATCTGCACGGCTTGCGCGTTTCGGATTGCAGGTCGGGAGACAACAATACCCGCGTCATCGACCTCGCATCATTGGTTCACCTTGACGAGGCTCTGACCGAAACGGGCCTTAATCCGCGCGAGCAAATGTCCCGCGAATTTGCGGAAAGCCGCGAAATCTATGAAAAATGGCGCACCGGAGCTATTGCCGCCCTCTCAACAGCCATTCAAAGCGCCTGCGCCACAATCCGGTTTGACCGGATCATTGTGGACAGCAGGCTGACAGACTCGTCGTTGGAGCAACTGGTGGCCGAATTGAACACCCAGGTGCGCGCGGATTCCCTGCCCGAAGCGCGGATTCCCGCAATCAGCTTCGGTACGTTCCAAGGCGACGCGCGCGCATTCGGGGCCGCAATGGTCCCCATGTTCAAGGCGTTCGACTCTGAAGACGAATCGCGCTCGATCAGTACGCGTGAGGCTGTCGCATAACTAAAATGATAGACGGGCGGCCTGCATTCGCCGCCCTTCACACAGGACGGATCAATCTCATAAAATACTGGATTTGGTCGGATAACGGCGATCCACTTTGATCTCCAACACATCGCCTACCGTCAGAAACGCCGCGTCTTCGGGCCTGCGCACAGCGCTGCCCTCATGCACACCGTTGCCATCAGGCGCGTAGTAAATATACGTGACCCGCATTTGATCCGACAGCGTATGATTGGCAAAATCAGCCCGTTGCAGCAACAGATTGGCCCGTTCGCAGGGTAACAATTCGGTGCGGGTCAGCTTGCCACCATGACGGTTCATGAGCCTGCATTCCCGCACGACCGTCGTAACACGCGCCTTCACTTGAAAAAAATCAGGTACAGCCTCACGCTGGGTCGCCCCGAACAGCCCACCGATCCCTGCGCCAGCGGCTGGTGCGGCCGCTCCGGTAGCGGAAACGGATTGCGGCTGGCCAAGCGCCCCTTGCCCCATTCCCGCCCCGCCGCCCGCCATATGATGCGCACCGCCCAGAAACATGCCTGTCACGACAACACGCCCTAAAATACGCCCGATAATCTCGCTGAAAAAACCACCCATATTTCACGCGCCCCCCCGATGTTTTAATCAGAAGACAGTACTCCTTAAAAAGATGTGATCCTTTAACAGCGCGGCAAACGGACGCGGTTTTTCCTGCAAATTTTAGCGGAATTGCAGCTATTCGCTTCATACTGGAAATCCGGTTTCCCCCTCGCGCCGAAATGTTCTAAACACCCCGCAAAGCAATGCCCCCCATAAAGCACACCAGTGAGACCGATTATGCCGATGGAAAAAACGTTCGACGCACGCGAGGCCGAGCCGCGCATTTATGCGGATTGGGAAGCGAAAGGCTGCTTCAAGGCGGGCGCGAACGCCAAGCCCGGAGCCGACACGTTCTCCATCGTGATTCCACCGCCAAACGTCACCGGTAGCCTGCACATGGGCCACGCCCTGAACAACACGCTGCAAGATGTGCTGACCCGCTGGCACAGAATGCGAGGGTTCGACACCCTGTGGCAGCCGGGCACGGACCACGCGGGCATCGCCACGCAGATGGTGGTCGAGCGCAAGCTGAACGAGCAAGGCAAGAAGCGCACGGATTTCAGCCGCGAGGATTTCATCGCGGAAATCTGGAAGTGGAAAGAGGAATCCGGCGGTACGATCCTCAACCAGCTTAAACGCCTCGGTGCATCCTGCGACTGGGAGCGCGAACGCTTCACGATGGACGAGGGGCTGAGCGCCGCCGTCCGCAAAACCTTTGTCGAGTTGTACAACAAGGGTCTGATTTACAAGGGCAAACGCCTTGTGAACTGGGATCCGCATTTCGAGACGGCGATCTCGGACCTTGAGGTCGAGAATATCGAAGTGCCCGGCCATATGTGGCACTTCAAGTATCCCCTCGCCGGTGGCGCGACGTATGAATATGTCGAGAAAGACGAAGACGGCAACGTCACCCTGCGCGAGACGCGGGACTATATCTCGATTGCCACCACGCGGCCTGAGACGATGCTGGGCGACGGCGCGGTTGCTGTGCATCCTGACGATGAACGCTATGCCCCGATTGTCGGCAAACTGTGCGAGATTCCTGTCGGCCCGAAAGAGCACCGTCGCCTGATCCCGATCATCACGGATGACTATCCCGACAAGGACTTCGGCTCTGGCGCGGTAAAGATCACGGGCGCGCATGACTTCAACGACTACCAAGTGGCCAAGCGTGGCGGCATCCCGATGTACAACCTCATGGACACCAAGGCAGCGATGCGCGCCGATGGCAAACCCTACGCGGAGGAAGCCGCCGTAGCGCAGAAAATCGCGGCGGGCGAGCAGGAGTTCGACGAGGCGATGATCGCCGCGATGAACATGGTCCCAGAAGACTACCGTGGCCTCGACCGCTTTGAGGCGCGCAAGAAGATCGTGGCCGACATCACCGCCGAGGGCCTCGCCGTGATGCATGACGTCACGCGCACGGTAAAGGACGAAGACGGCAATAAATCGGACGTGACCGAGACGGTACCTTACGTCGAGAGCAAACCCATCATGCAGCCCTTCGGCGACCGCTCCACAGTCGTGATCGAACCGATGCTCACCGACCAATGGTTCGTGGACACCGACCAGATCGTCGGCCCCGCACTCGACGCCGTGCGCAATGGCGACGTAAAAATCATG
>CALDZQ010000178.1 GCA_937944035.1 uncultured Neomegalonema sp.
GAATGGATTGTCAAAGAGGGCAATCTGCCGGAGAACGTGACGCCCGAAAACTCTAAACTTGAAGACCCTGAGGAACGCAACCGCATCGCGCGGGTGTTCGCGCGCGGGCTGACCGAGCCGTCCGGCTTTATTCTTCCCGTACAGGCGTGGCAGTCGAAGGCCGTTGGCAAGAAGTGGCGCTCGGAGAAGTGGACTTCGCGGCGGGGGCATATCTATCTGGTTCCCGGTGACAGTCCGGTGGGGTATCGCCTGCCGCTGGGGTCGCTGCCGACTATTCCGAAGACCGCCTATCCCTATATTTACGAGGCTGACCCGACGGTAGAGCGCGGCGATTTGCCTGACTACGAACGGGGCCGCGTCGATCAGGGGCGCGATACCTCGCCGGAAGCCAAGCGCGCTGAGCGCGAGCAGGCGCGGTCGTCTTTTACCGCTGGCGGTGAGGTGCAGGAGCGGGTGGAGCAAAAGCTTGGCGAAGTGGGCGGCGAGGTGCGTACCGCGATTTCGGTCGAACCGCGCGACGGACGCCTGTGCATCTTTATGCCGCCCGTTGAGGATATTGAGGATTACCTTGATCTCGTGGCCGCCGCCGAGGATGCGGCGACCAAGCTGAGCCTGCCGATCCATATCGAGGGCTATTCCCCGCCCCATGACGCGCGCGTCAACGTGTTGCGCATTGCGCCTGATCCCGGCGTGCTGGAGGTCAATGTGCATCCGGCGGCCAGCTGGGACGAGTGCGTGGCGATCACGCAAGGGGTTTACGAGGACGCGCGCCAGTGTCGGCTGGGTGCGGACAAATTCATGGTCGACGGGCGGCACACGGGCACGGGCGGCGGGAACCATGTGGTTGTGGGCGGCGCGACACCGCTGGACAGTCCGTTCCTGCGGCGGCCTGATCTGCTGGCCAGTCTGATCCTTTACTGGCAGCGCCATCCGAGCCTGTCCTACCTGTTCTCCGGCATGTTCATCGGCCCGACCAGCCAAGCCCCGCGTATCGATGAGGGGCGCATGGATGCGCTGTACGAGCTGGAAATCGCGTTGGCACAGATACCGCGCCCCGGCGAAGGCGCTGCGCCCAAGCCGTGGCTGGTGGACCGCTTGCTGCGGAACCTGTTGATTGATGTCACGGGCAACACGCACCGTGCCGAGATTTGTATCGACAAGCTGTACTCGCCCGATGGCCCCACCGGACGGCTGGGGCTGGTCGAGTTTCGCGGGTTCGAGATGCCGCCCGACCCGCGCATGAGCCTTGCGCAACAGCTGCTGATCCGCGCCATCATCGCGCGGCTGTGGGAGAACCCGATCAAGGGCGAATTCACCCGTTGGGGTACGGCGCTGACCGACCGGTTTATGCTACCGCATTATGTGTGGGCCGATTTCATGGATGTGCTGGGTGATCTGGGTCAGCACGGCTTTGATCTGCGCCCCGAATGGTACGAGGCCCAAGCCGAGTTCCGCTTCCCGTTCTGCGGCGAGGTTGCTTATGAGGGGATGCACTTGGAGGTGCGTCAGGCGTTGGAGCCGTGGCATGTGCTGGGCGAAACGGGCGCTATCGGCGGGACTGTGCGCTATACCGACAGCTCGTCCGAGCGGGTGCAGGTCACGTTGAGCGCGCCTGATCCCGCCCGCTATGCGGTGCTGTGCAATGGCCGCCCCGTGCCGCTTCAACCGACGGGTAAGAACGGCGAGGCGGTGGCGGGGGTGCGCTATAAGGCGTGGAAACCGCCGCTGTCGCTGCACCCTGTTTTGCCCGTCGATGCGCCGCTGACCTTTGATATTTATGATAAATGGACGGGCAAGGCGCTCGGCGGCTGCGTCTATCACGTCGCGCATCCCGGCGGGTTGAGCCATGAGACTTTCCCGGTGAACGGCAATGAGGCTGAATCGAGAAGGCTTGCGCGGTTCCAGCATCACGGTCATACAACAGGGGCGTATGAGCCGGGGAGCGAAACCCCGCACCGCGCCTTTCCCATGACGCTCGACCTTCGACGACCAGCAGGATTGTGAACGGATGACGCAGCAGCATTTATTCGATGGCGATGCGGTCGGGAGGCTGTTGCAATCCTATATCATCAAGTCGGGGTCATCGGATGAATTGCTCGATGAAAACGGGGTTATCCGGCCTGTCTGGCTGCCGCTGATTACCTATCTGGCGCATCGTTCGCCGGAGCGGTTGAAACAGGATTTTCAGCGCGGCGACCAGTATCTGCGCGATGCGGGCGTGTTCTTCCGCCACTATGAGGAGGGCGCCGCAAGCGAACGGGATTGGCCGCTTAGCCATATCCCGCTGATGATCCAGGATGATGAGTTCCGGCAGATCTCGACCGGCCTGATCGAACGGGCGGACCTGTTGGAGCAGGTCGTCGCTGATCTTTACGGCGGGAATAAACTGGTTGCGGAGGGGCATCTGCCCGCGCGGCTGATTGCCGACAACCCCGAATGGTTGCGCCCGCTGGTCGGAATTACGCCGCCGGGCGGGCATTACCTGAACTTCATCGCCTTTGAGATCGGACGCGGGCCGGACGGCAAATGGTGGGTGATGAGCGACCGGACGGATTCTCCGGCGGGGGCGGGGTTTGCGATTGAGAACCGTGTGGCGACCAGCCGCGTCTTTTCGGACGGGTTTTCGCAAGACAATATCTATCGTTTGGCGCGCTTTTTCCGCAAATTCCGCGATACGCTGTACGGAATGCGAAACGACCAGACCAGCCGCATCGGGGTGCTTTCTTCGGGCACATCGGGCGAATCCTATTTCGAGCACGCGTATATCGCCCGCTATATGGGGATGTTGCTGCTGGAGGGCGAAGACCTTGCGCTGGAGAACGGCAAGCTGATGCTGCGCACGATCAGCGGATTGCGCCCGATCAGCGTGCTGTGGCGCAGGTTGGAATCGGTACAGGCGGACCCGCTGGAATTGGACGAAACCTCGCAGCAAGGCGTACCGGGGCTGCTGAATGCGGTGCGGCAGGGCGAGGTCAGGTTGGTCAATGCGCTGGGCAGCGGTGTGTTACAGTCGCGGTCTTTGCTGGCGTTTATGCCGAAGATCAGCACCGTTATGGCCGGAAAGCCGCTGTCGATGCCCAATGTGGCGACGTGGTGGTGCGGCGATGCGGATGCGCGCGCCCATGTGCTGGATAACGCCGCGCGGATGATGCTGAGTTCCGCGCATTCGACCCTGACCCCTTTCGACGAGAATGACGGTGCGTTTAACGGCGGCGCGTTCGGCGATCGCGACGCGCTGGCGGCGCATATCGATCAGGACGCCGCCCGTATGACCGCGCAGGAGATTATGACCCTGTCCACCACCCCTGCTTTTGTCGATGGCGCACTGGTTCCGCGCCCGATGAGCCTGCGCGTGTTCCTCGCGAGAATGGATGACGGCTGGATGGTGATGCCCGGAGGTTATGCCCGTATCGGCGCCCGCGATTGCGCGACGGCGGTGGGGATGCAGGCGGGCGGGCGTGTGGCGGACACATGGATTGTCAGCGACAGCGCCGTTATAGCCGAGACCATGCTGCCATCTTCGGCGACGCAGGTGATACGCCCCAAAGCGCGGGCATTGCCCAGCCGCGCATCCGAAAACCTGTTCTGGCTGGGCCGGTATGTCGAGCGGGCCGAAAGCCTGATCCGCCTGATGCGCGCCTATCACGTGCGCCTTGCCGAGGGGGCGGACCCCGATGCGCCGCTGCTGTGCCATGTGGCGGCGTATATGGAGCCGTTCGGGGTGGACCCGCAGGAAGCGGTTCCGGCAGCATTGCGGACCGCGCTGTCCTCGGCGCTGAACAGTGCAAGCGCCATCCGGGACCGGTTCTCCGTCGATGGCTGGATCGCGCTGAATGATTTGACGCAAGAGGCGGTGAATGTGGACCCCGGCCTGCGCGCGGGGGATGAGAGCGCGCGGCAGATGGGCGCGTTCCAGCGTCAGCTTGCGGGGTTTTCCGGCCTGGTGCGCGAGAATATGTACCGCTTTACCGGCTGGCGGTTCCTCAGCCTGGGGCGGGCGATCGAGCGGGCGGCGAATATGTCATCGGCACTGGCGCATTTTGCCGATCCCGATGCGCCGGAGGGATCGCTTGATCTGGTGATCGAGCTGGGGGACAGCGCGATGTCTCATCGGCGGTTGTACTCTGTCGCCACCAGCCGGATGACGGTCGTTGAGTTGCTGGCGCTGGATCCGATGAACCCGCGCTCGATCCTGTATCAGTTCGACGAAATCCTTGAGCATGTGAAGTTTTTCGCCGACGAGAGCCATATGACCCCGCTGCGCAAAGCGGCGTTGCAGAACCATACCGACCTGATCGTGCAATCGCCGGATACGCTGGACAGTGCGACCCTGCTTGAATTGGACGCGGCGATGGGGCGGCTGTCCACGCTGGTCTCGAAGACGCATCTGCGATGACCATGCATTACGACATCAAGCTGGCCATCGAGTACAGCTATGAGGGTGCGGCGACGTTCAGCCGCCATTTACTGCGCCTGATGCCGCTGAACCTGCCCGGCGAGCAGCGGATGATTTCCGGCCTGCTGACTGCGACGCCCGAACCGGACGAGCGGGTGGATCGGGTGGATTTCTTCGGCAACCCGTGTGTCGAGGTCGGCCATAACGCGCCGCACGAGACGCTGTCGTTCCAGATCACCGCGCGTGTGGAGCGGACGAAGGAGTGGGTCGGCTATCCGCTGACGCCTTATCTGCCGATGCTGCGCGGGGAGATTGACGCGGGGCGCGCGCTGGATGCGAATGCGGCGCATCATTTCCTGTCATTCTCGCGGCGCATCAAGACCGACCCGCTGCGGGCATCCTATGCGTGGGGGCAGATTGATCCGCAAGGCACGGTGCTGGATGCGGTGACGGCCATCGGCGGGGCGCTGTATCGGGACATGACGTTCAACCCCGACGCGACCAGCGTGGACACGCCCCCTGAGGAGGCGTTCGCGCGGCGGAGCGGGGTGTGTCAGGATTACTCGCAGATCATGATCGGCGCGCTGCGTGATGTGGGCGTTCCGGCGGGCTATGTCAGCGGCTTCCTGCGCACCGAACCACCCCCCGGCCAACCGCGCCTCGAAGGGGCCGACGCAATGCACGCCTGGGTGCGGGCGTGGTGCGGGCAGTCTGTGGGCTGGGTGGAGTTCGACCCGACCAACAACGTGTTTGCGGGCACGGATCATGTCGTCGTGGCGCGGGGGCGGGACTACTCCGATGTCGCCCCGGTGAAGGGTATTCTGCGCGCCTTCGGGACTCCGGTCACGTCGCAGGCGGTGGATATGATCCCGTTGGGGTGAGGGGGGGGGCTAGAAATCTTCTGAACCAGTAATCGTCTTTGATCTTTGAACAGGGTTTGCTTCGGACGAAAATTGAACTGAATTAACTTCGTGTACGTTTATCTTTTCGATGTCGACTGCTAAAGTATCTACCCTATGATCGGGATTCGTATATTCATCAAAGGAAAAATTCCAACAATCTTTTTTCGGTTTTTCAGGGGGATTTTTTGGGATTATTTCCTGCACCACGTATTCTGCTTCCCAACCATCTCCATATAGGTTTTCTGTGCGCGTATCAAACTTTGTACCGCTAGTTAAATCAAGTTCTTTTACTCGACTGGAGTTATGGAAAAGCATCACATTTCTGCTTGAGCCAGCAGTTTGCGCAGATGGAAATAAGATACCATCGATTTTCGGTTCGTTCATGCTGGCCAGAAAATCTGCAACAGCTTGAGTGGGAAGATATTCGAATTCCTCGTCAGACGGTAAAATTGGCCGCGAAACAATTCTGTTCAAAGTCCTCAAGAATGCATTGTTCTTCAAATCTTCAATGTAACGATGATCGAAAATACTCCCTTCGTGGTTAGCCCGCTCCAAAGCGTGGAAATCGAGTAGCCGTATATTCCGCAGCAGATCAAAGCGTGCTATCATTACCTTTGCACCTACTGGCGGACGTACCTCTGAAAGCGCTCCTTGTTCACTATCTGCGCCATAAAAAACTGAAATACCGAGCGCGTTCATTCTGCCAGAGCGCGCCATTGTGGCAGGTGGTGGGCCAAGCTCTAAATCTGGACGCTCCATCGCTTTAGTGATAGCCTTCTGCTTGTCGAGCACACGTGCACGAAAGAAACCCGATGTTTCTTTTTCGGGACCAGCTTCAATGAGGATGGAAGAAGAGCATTGATTGTTCAATTCTTCAAGGTTTCCGAATATTTCTTTAAATATTTCAAGGGTTTGCGTGTTGAAAAATCGTGCTTCATGCTTGAGAGACTGAGCTGCGCTCCACCAATCTCCACTACGCTCAGAACTTGAAGGAGCACTGAGTTCGTAACAGGCTTCCTCTTCGAATCCTTCCTCTTCACCAGTTTCCATCGCGTGTTTCGATGAATAACGGCACTCAAGGAGAACTCGAATGTCTTCAGCGATTTCCTCTGAGCATTCTACTGCATCCACGATTGCTTCTAGTGCAGGTTGACCTTCCCGCTCCCATTCATAATGACTATGTTGGATCATCCGTGATTGCCAGTCATCTGGCTCCGACGGTGTTCGGAAATAATGTTGTTCAAATGCATTATCGACTGCATCAGCAAGGTCATTGAGGGGCCAGCAATTCGAAAAACTGTTACAGTATGAGCAGGTATTTATGGTCCCGGTGTCTTTCATTAATTTTGAAAGATAATCTTCATGTACACAAGCATGGCAAACGTTTTGGCTCGACATCTGATTTTCTCCAAAATTTTAGCGCTTCCGCAATATTGATTGAACAGTTTTAGTGCGCTTATGTAAAGTTGCGCGAAGCAAGTATTTTGAATGAGTTTGAGGTATTATCTTTTGACTTAATTGCTCTCAGTGAGAGACTGTTTGATCTCATCAACGTAGGATCATCTCTAATCCCCCAACACCTCTAGACAGATCGCCCCCCGCGCTTTAGCCACGCGTTAACAAAAGTCCGGAGGCTCCGCCCATGTCCCTTGCCCAATCCGATCCCCACGCTGAACGCATTCTCATCATCGATTTCGGCTCGCAGGTTACGCAGTTGATTGCGCGGCGGGTGCGGGAGGCGGGGGTGTTTTGTGAGATCAAGCCGTTTAACAGCCTCGGTG